>JAUVDE010000200.1 GCA_030595485.1 Draconibacterium sp. | reverse complement strand
ATGTAAAGGTTGTATTATGGGATTTGGTTTAGAATCATATAGGTTGGCAATTCAAAGTTTCGTAAATTGACGAATAATTGCAGAATGTAGGCTTTCTTAAATTTAAGCTTTGATTAATATATATTGCACTGGATTACGCGCTTTTATTCTACTTTTGCGCCCTTAAAATTAATACAGGATGAGACAGACTAAAATTGTAGCTACTATATCAGACCAACGATGCGATGTAGATTTTATTCAATCGTTACACGATGCAGGAATGAATGTTGCCAGAATAAACACTGCACACATCAGCAAAGAAACGGGTAAAAACTTAATAGATAATATTCGTTCGGTTTCTGAAAAAATTGCAATCCTTATTGATACTAAAGGGCCTGAAATAAGAACTTGCCAAACACTTTCTGACACTGAAGTAGTAGAAGGCGAAATGGTTACATTATCGTATTCAACTGGTGCTGTTGAAGGTTTAAAAAATATTTGTGTGAATTACAAAGGTTTTGTAAATGACTTAAAAGTAGGAGACAAAATTCTTATCGATGATGGTGATATCGCAATTAATGTTGAAGAGAAACATAAACGTTACCTTTTGTGCCGAATTGAAAACTCGGGAGTTATAAAAAAGCGTAAAAGCATAAATGTTCCGGGTGTTGAGATTAAGCTGCCTTCGCTAACTGAACGAGATATAGAATTTATAGAATTCGCCGTTGAAAACAAACTTGATTTTATTGCCCACTCATTTGTTCGCAATAAAGAAGATGTTCTGGAGGTTCAGAAAATATTAAACAAATTCAATAGTCCTATAAAAATAATTGCAAAAATAGAGAATATTGAAGGTGTTGAAAACATTGATGAGATTCTTGAAGATGCTTATGGCATTATGGTTGCTCGTGGCGATTTGGGTATTGAATTACCTGAGGAAAGAATCCCTGCAGTTCAACGAAACTTGGTACGTAGAGCAATTATACACCAAAAGCCGGTAATTATTGCCACACAAATGTTGCACACCATGATTGAGCATCCGCGCCCAACACGCGCCGAGGTTAGCGACGTTGCCAGTGCCATTTATATTGGAACCGATGCGATTATGCTGAGCGGAGAAACAGCTTATGGAAAATATCCTATTGAAGCAATAAAAGTAATGGATAACATTGCACGCGAGGTTGAGCCTGATCGAGATAGACGCGAATTGATGTCGCCATTAAAAGCAGATATTCCTGCTTATTTGGCACAATCAGCGATTCGTGCGGCACGCGAGTTAAAACCAGATGCGATTGTAACCTCAACTACTACCGGGAAAACAGGTCGTTATTTGGCAGCGTACCGCTCTATTTTCCCAGTGTACGTAAAGTGTCACGATCATCGTGTGGTTAGAGAATTGGCGCTTTCTTTTGGTATTCATCCTTCGTTCTTAGAAACAAAAAAGAACAAAATGAAAATACAGAAGGCTGCTATTCAAGAATTAGTACATCAGGAAGTTTTACAAATGGATAGCATGGTAATATATATAGGTGGTCGTTTTGGTGAAGATGCCGGAGCTTCTTTTATTGAAATATCAACAGCTGATAAACTTTTCCTTTAACGAAGACAATTACACGATTATAGTACATCCCCGCTCATTGATTTGATTGGGGATTTTTTATGCATAAAACTTCTTCGACAATTTGTTGTACTTGCCAAACCCTATGAGTACCCTTTTCTTTTTATACAAAAAAAGTAAATGAAAATATTTCGCGATAAAAATGATAAAAAAAGCCCCATCTAAAAAATAGACAGGGCTGAAATATTTTGATACATACCTTTTTATCTGAAATCAATTTCCTCTACATCGCTGTAGTTTGCTTTATTAAATACAAAGTCTGCATCCGTAAAGTTATTATCGGTCTCTAGTTTTTTAACCACAATACCATACAGGTTTCCATCTGTTCCGTGTAAGGTGGCAGCAGAAATCATCATGGTAGCTTTATCAATCGAAACCTCAATTTTTGAAACATCATATTCATCCGAATCCGGAAATAAATTGATTTGATATACCGTTTTGCTTCCCAT
The DNA here is from genome assembly GCA_030595485.1 of Draconibacterium sp. Lineage (GTDB taxonomy): Bacteria > Bacteroidota > Bacteroidia > Bacteroidales > Prolixibacteraceae > Draconibacterium. Next base: position 4,384 of record JAUVDE010000200.1, on the reverse strand, counting down.
TTTCTTTTCGGCAACATACTCCGACTTAAACCCGCGTTCGTAAATGGTAAAAATCGATGATGGGTCCATCAACTCACTGCTTTCGTCATCTATATCTGAAATAGTTACCTGGTTTCCTTCTTTCATATAATTCCAAAGTGTAGTTCCATCTGAAAAAACTTCTACACCAACATCCGGTAATTGAACACAATATTTTTGGCCCTTTAGTTTGATAGAACCTTCATTTTTCTCATCAATTTCCATTTCCTTATTTACCATAGAAAATGTAAAATCAGCATAAATACTGGTGTAAGTTCTGGTTTTTTCGCTTACCTCATCAAGTATCTGTTTTGCTTTTGCGTCTTGTGCCCAGCTTAGGTTTGCAGTAAACAGTACTGCTACTATAATTAAAATACTTTTCATTCTTATTTTTATCTATAAACTATTCAATAACTGTTCCAAACTATATTCGTCTTGTAAAAGAACTTGTCTGGCTTTACTTCCTTCACTAGGTCCAACAATTCCGGCAGCTTCTAATTGGTCCATTACTCTTCCTGCTCGATTATATCCAATAGAAAACTTCCGTTGAATCATTGATGTAGATCCCATTTGATTTGAAACCACTATTCTTGCAGCATCCTCAAATATATCATCTTTATTATTTAAATCCACTTGACCTGGCCCAGCTTCTTCATCTCCAACATACTCTGGAAGCATAAATGCTGTTGGGTAACCGCGCTGTTCAGAAATAAATTCACAAATTCTTTCCACTTCAGGTGTATCTACAAAAGCACATTGAACACGCGTAACATCGCTATTTGCAGAAATAAGCATATCTCCTTTTCCAATCAATTGGTTGGCTCCTGGTTGATCAAGAATTGTTCTGGAATCAATCATAGAAGCTACTTTAAATGCAATTCGTGCCGGGAAATTAGCTTTTATTACACCCGTAATAATAGTAACAGATGGTCGTTGAGTAGCAATTATCATGTGTATACCAACCGCCCTTGCTAACTGTGCAATTCTAGCAATTGGTAATTCAATTTCTTTACCTGCAGTCATAATTAAATCTGCAAATTCATCAATAATTACAACAATATAAGGCATAAACTTATGTCCCTTATCAGGGTTTAATTTACGACTAATAAATTTTTTGTTATACTCTTTAAGATTACGGGTATGTGCTTTTTTCAACAAATCATACCTGCTATCCATTTCAACATTAATAGAGTTAAGTGTAGTTTTTACTTTTTGAATATCTGTAATAACCGCTTCTTCCTCATCTGGCAATTTTGCCAAATAGTGTTTTTCAATAATTGAATAAAGATTTAACTCAACTTTTTTAGGATCGATAAATACAAACTTTAATTGCGATGGGTGTTTTTTGTAAAGTAGCGATGTAATGATCGCATTTACACCAACAGACTTTCCCTGACCTGTGGCTCCAGCTACCAAAATGTGAGGCATTTTTGCCAAATCAATCAAGTATGTTTCGTTTGATATTGTTTTACCAATAGCTATTGGTAGTTCGGCAGTAGTCTCTTGAAACTTCTTTGAAGCAATAACCGAACGCATTGAAACGGCCTCTGGATGCAGATTTGGCACCTCAATACCAATGGTTCCACGCCCTGGAATTGGAGCAATAATACGAATTCCTAAGGCTGCCAAACTTAAGGCAATATCATCTTCAAGGTTTTTAATTTTTGAAATACGAACTCCGGGAGCCGGAACTATTTCGTACAAAGTAATGGTTGGCCCAATGGTTGCACGAATTTTAGTAATTTCAATTTTATAATGACGAAGGGTTTCAACAATCTTATTTTTGTTGGCCACCAGTTCTTCGTTTTTCACCTCAGCATTTCCAAATTTATGATCTTCCAACAATTCAAGGGTCGGGAATTTATAACTCGATAAATCCAGAGTTGGGTCATAATCTTCCAACTCATCTGGTTGAACATTATCTGTTTTTTCTTCTTCGATTTTAGGTTTAACAACAAGTGCTAAATCCTCTTCTCCTTTTGATGGTGGAATCACTACCTGTTCTTCTTCAATAACTAAAGTTTCCATTTCCAAGTCATCAACGATAGGAGTCATCACCTCCTCTTCGGCATCGGGTTCGAAAATGGCGCGTACCACATCATCATCGTCAATTACTTTCGAAATAGCGTTATCTTCAACAAGCAACTCAGATGAACTAACTGGCTCATCAATTTCCATATCATCCGCTTCTAAGGAATCCTCTTTCGACTTGCGTTTAAAAAGATCTTTCATCATCGGAAAAGCCTTATCAAAACGAGTAATCACAATGGTTAAACCAGTAATAAACAATAAGAAAACAAGCCCAACTACACCAATTAAAGATCGTAGAAAGTTACTCATCACAAAACCGTAACGACCACCTAAATATATAAATGAACCCGACTCGCTTTTGTTAAACAACAAACCCAATGCAATGGATAACCAAAGAATAGTAATTATGCTGAACACTAAATTTTTGCGGTAACTTTCAATAGTACGGCCCAAAACCTTTAATCCAGAAATGATAATTAGGTAGATAAAAACAAAGGAGGCAATTCCGAAACCACGATTAATAATTACTTCCGATAAATAAGCACCAAACTTCATTCCCTTGTTCTGAGCTTTAACATCGGAGTTAAACAGAAATTGCCGCATACTGGAGTCCATTATGCTTTGGTCAGCTGCACCATAAAATAAAAACGAAACAAACGAAATGAGCAAATAAGCCCCAATCAACAAAAGCAGTATCCCAAAAATAAAACGAGCCTTTTCATTCTTAAAAATGGAAGTACGTTTTTGCGCAGGTTTCTTTTTAGCGGGTCGTTTACTTGTTTTTATTGGCTTTTTCTTTCGGTTAAATGCCATTTGGAAATTTTTAATTTGAACGCAAATTTACTAAAAAAAATAAGGTAGGCACTGTAAGTTTTCTCCTTAAACCAGAATCATATCAAGAATAAAGTGTTAACAAAAAGTGGTTTAAACATTTAAAACTGAAAGTATTTGATAAACCTGTTTTCCGATTTGAAACAACAATCTTAAAAGCCTGTTTTATAATATATTTAACAAGGCAAAATACAAAGTTTTGACATTTCTTTTCTACACTCGAATTTATATGTTTGTTACAGCACTAACATTTAACTAACGTAAGAATGAAAAAAAAATTGGCTGTAGTTGCACTTGGTGGCAACGCCATTCTGAGGGGGAACGAAGAAGGCACCATTGTTCAACAAGAAAAAAATGTCACCGACACACTAGAAAACCTGATACATTTAATCAACGATGGATACGAACTGGTTCTAACACATGGAAACGGGCCACAGGTTGGAAATATTCTTATGCGTAACGATGCTGGCGAACAAATGTACAACATTGCACCAATGCCCTTAAATATTTGTGTGGCCGATTCGCAGGGTGGAATTGGCTTTATTATTGAACGAATGATGCGAAACGTATTGAATAAACACGGCATTAAAAAGAATGTTATTTCGATGATAACCTTGGTTGAAATAGATAAAGACGACCCGGCTTTTCAGAACCCATCGAAACGTGTAGGAAAAACATACAATAAAGAAGAGGCTGATAAACTATCTGCAGACAAGGGATGGATTTTTAAAACATCGCCCAAAACACCCGGAGGTTTTCGCAGGGTTGTACCCTCGCCAACTCCCAAAAGTATTGTAAATCGTCAGATTATTGAACAGCTAACCGACAATGGCAACATTGTAATTGCAGCTGGCGGAGGCGGCATTCCTGTTTATTTCGACGAAAACAACGATGTGCGCACACTGGATGCAGTTATCGACAAAGACATGGCTTCGAGTCTTTTAGCGGCAAACATTCAAGCCGACGAACTTTATATACTTACCGACGTATCGTTTGTTTACAAAGATTTTGGTACCGATAAACAGCAAAAACTTGAATTTTTGGATTACAAGGACACAATGAAACATCTTGAAAATGGTACATTTGCTGAAGGCAGCATGGAACCAAAAATAAGAGCTTGTTTGAACTTTGTAAAACGAGGTGGTTCCAAAAGTGTAGTTACTGAAGCCACAAAACTGGCTGACAAAAGTTACGGCACAAAAATTACAATGAACTACGAAAGCTGAAGAAAGTTTTCAGTCGCAGTGTTCAGTTTAACTCGAAGCTAGAGGCTCGAAGCTTTTTCAATTTGGAATATAGATTAACCTTTTAGGACAGACAACTAAAGAATAAAAAATATAAAATAATCAACATGGCATTTAACTTAAAAAACAGAAACTTCTTAAAGTTACTTGACTTCTCAAGCAAAGAAATAAACTTTTTACTGGAGCTTTCGGAAAACTTGAAAAAGGCAAAATATGCAGGTACAGAGCAGCCACAACTGAGCGGTAAAAATGTTGCTCTT
>JAUVDE010000053.1 GCA_030595485.1 Draconibacterium sp. | reverse complement strand
AAAGCCTGCCACGCCAACAAAGGCAAAACTGCTCGTACTGAAGTTATGTTTAAGGAAGGAGGATTGGTTTACGTTTACCTTATTTATGGAATGTATTGGCTGCTGAATATCGTAACCGGAGAAGAAAATGACGCATCTGCTGTACTAATTCGTGGTGTAAAAAATATCTCAGGCCCGGGACGAGTTGGAAAAGCACTTCAACTTGATAAATCATTTTATGGCGAAAATTTAAGTACTTCAAAGCGAATATGGATTGAAGACTCCGATATAAAACCAAGGTATAAGGCTGTCCCTCGTGTTGGGATTGATTATGCCGGAGAACCATGGATTAGCATTCCCTGGCGGTTTGTAATAAGAAAATACCCAATGTAGAATGTTCAATACCCAATTCCCATTATTTGGATCTTGAGCGTTGAAAATTGGATATTGGATATTTTACCGCAACTTAGATTTGGCAGTCTTGACACTGGTTGCAAAAATAGCAATCAGTTCTTCATTTTCTGTTAGTACTGGATGTGTCACTACAGACTCAATATATTTTTTGCAAATGATGATTTTTAAACAAATTTTGGTTTCTCGTAATTCTTTCAAAATCACCTGCATTTTATGGACAAAGTCTCTTTGAAATTCTGCTGCCTGAGCTTCCCCATAATTTAAAGCAGGTGAACTACTGCTTCTTACAATTTGACTTGCCAAATGATTAGACAATCTGGTTGATGGTAGCTTTTCTGTTATTTCATCAAGTTGAAGTACAAAATCAATTAATCTTTCTTCTAAATCGTATTTTCGTTCTTTCCTAACTCTCAAAGTTAGATGAAACATAAGTTACGATATTCTTTAATTGTAACTACTCAGGTGTATAATTGCACTTTATTAAATTGGTTATGAATACAATATGTATTTCACGCAAAGTTCGCAAAGATTCTCGCAAAACGCGCAAAGGATTTATTCTAAGCACTTTGCGCCCTTTGCATGTCTTTGGTTTTGCGTCCTTTGCGTGAAATCTCAAATTACAAAAATCAGCTACTCAAAAGTTTACAACACCTGAATAGTTACCTTTAATTTAATACTAACAAACTATCCAATGTAAAACAATTGAAAATTCTACATTCAATATTGATTATTGGATATTTTCTATAAGTAAGCTGATTTTTGCCTATCTACCACCATCCTGAAAAAGATCTCTCTTCGTTCCTCATCGAGATGACAAACTGAATACTGCGACTGAACAGTGAAAACTTTCTTCTAGCTCTTCCCAATAATAAATCGATCGTACAACCAAAGTAACACAACTGCCGAAACAGCAATTCCGGAGAACACCACCCAAATATTTGAGGGGTGATAATTCTGCCACAAGAAATTGGTAAGTTCCACTTGCGACATATTCATTTTATCGGCAGCCTGGCTAAAGAAGTCGTTCTTTGTAAAGTCTGTTGAAAACTCAGTAGGGAATTCCAAACCACGTAAGGCAACCTCCTTCTGCAACAAGAAGTATTTATCTGAAATACCTTCATAAAAATCGCCTGATAACCAACCTGCCAATTTGTGAGCAACTGCAATGGGCAAAAACGAGGTCCCCATATACAATGCCTTTTTATCTTCCGGTGCAATTTTACCAACATACTCGGTAAATTTTGGAGAGCTTCCCATTTCGCCCAAGGCAAAAATTAAAACCCCTAATAGAATTAACCAACCACTCTGAGTTGAGAACATTAATCCTAGCCCACCAGACAATACTAAAATTCCACCCATCATTGCGGCAAGCGGACGAAAACGCATTACAAATGCCGATACCATTAACTGGAAAAGAATAATAAAAAACGAATCCATACTCGTCATTGTAACGGCACTAATTGTACCATCAGCACCAATAGTTTCAGCAAGCCATGGCCAAACAGAATGTAAACCATTATAAACAACTGTTGTATCAATCCACTGGTCGATAAAAATTCCGAATGAATAATATAGCTGATTAAAGGCTGTCCAGAACAAAATCATAATCACTAGAAACATTACATATTTCCAGTTCTGAAGTGTAATCCAGATATTCTTAAATGCTTGCACTATATTCTGCAACAAAGGAGAATTATCCTTCTCGCGGCCAGGTTCTTTAAAGAAGAATAAGGTAATAAGTACGTTAACGCCAATGACAGCAATAGCCATATAGAATACGTATTCCCAGCTTAGTTTTAACAAAGCACCAGCAATAAATGGCCCAATAAAACCACCAATGTTTATCATCATGTAAAAAATACCAAAGCCAATAGAAGCGTTTCCATCATTGGTTGTTTTAGCAATCATTGCTGAAATAATTGGTTTAAAAAATGCGCCTCCAACACAAGTCCACACAAAGGCAAAATAAACCATTGCATAACCTTCAAAAATATTGATCATGTAAAACCCAGAAGCATAAATGGCAAATGCTAATAGCAAGATCTTTTTATACCCCACCTTATCAGCAATTGCTCCAGTAATTACGGGTAAAAAATACAACAGAGCTGAACCTGTTCCCATAATAGCACCTTTTTCTCCATTGGAAAAACCTAAAGCTCCTGTATCTGATGAACCAACCAAAAAGATTGGGAAAGCCAGATAAAACCCGTACCATGCCCATCGTTCGAAAAGTTCAATTGTATTAGCTGTCCAAAAACTACTATTATATCCTTTTAGTACTGAAACAAATGCCATTTTTCCTTTTTTTGAGGCGCGAAAGATAGCAAAATTTGAAAGGACTAAAAATGAGAGGAGCCGCAAAATTTGCAGCTCCTCATTCAATTATATATGGTGAAGTTTTTATCTTATAACTTACCCTAGCGTTTAGAATTCAAGATTAAAGAAAATCGACATAAAGGTGATAATCATGATAATTAAAAATAACATGATGAAAAAACCAACAACACCTACTTTAAAACCCTTTGATGCTTTTTCACGTTTTGAAGAACTAATAAGATACTCAATTGATTTTACTAGGTTCCTTGGTGCCTTATCGTTTTTAATAATGTAGTCAGCTGCACCTATTTTCATAATTTGCACAGCTACTTCAACATTGTTTTGGGCACTTAAAAAGATAAAATCGATTTCAGGAAAATCTTTCTGAATTTGAGCCATTAACTCTAACCCTGTTTTCCCTTCCGACGAGTAATCTAAAACAATTAAATCGGGCTTTAAATGCATCTGCTTTAAACATTCTTCCCCATTTTTGTAGATATTCAGATTCGTAAAATTCTTCGATTTTAAATAACCAGCTATCAAATCTTTGTATACAACGCTGTCTTCAATCAAAAAAATTAATGGATTTCTTGTTTTTTGCATACCGAACGGTTTATTATTAAGCGGTTGCAATAAAAGTACAACTTTTTTTCAGAGAATACAATCTTTTGTTAACTAGCGAATTACTTTTGAATTAGTAGAAAGAAATTAGGTACTTTTGAGTTCTTAAATTAAAGCAAAAAACGATGCTACTTACCATCGACATAGGAAATACGAATATTGTTTTCGGGATCCACGAAAATAACGAATGGCTTAATAATTGGCGAATTCAGACCGACCAGTTGAAAACTGCCGACGAATACGAAGTTATTTTTCGCTCCTTGCTAACTTCCGGAGAAATTTGCAGGGATTCGGTTCAGCAAATTATACTCAGCAGCGTTGTACCTTCATTGGTCCATCCATTCGAAGAAATGCTTAGCCACTTATTTGAGAAAGCAATAATTCAGCTTGTAAATCCTGATATTTACCCAAAACTTCCCATAAAAATTTTAAACCCATACCAGATTGGAACCGACTTGGTTGCCAATGCAGTTGCTGCTTTTCAGAAATATGGAAACAATACGATGATAATCGATTTTGGCACTGCCTTAACATTTACCACAATCGGTAAAAATTCTGAAATACTTGGAGTTGCCATTTCTCCCGGCTTGCAAACTGCCGTTGGTGCGCTTGCCGGAAATACAGCTCAACTTCCTCAAATTCATTTAACTCCACCTCCATCGGTTTTGGGTGAAAATACAATTCACGCTATTCAAGCCGGAGTTATATATGGTTTTACCGGTTTGGTCGATTCCATTATTGAACGAACTGAGACTGAATTAAAGCAAAAACTTACAATTGTTGCTACCGGTGGACTGAGTTCGATTGTTGCGCCACTTACAAAACATGTAAAAACCGTTGAACCCATGCTTACACTCGAAGGATTAGTGCATATTAATTCCTTTATTGAAACTGATTGAAGTAATCATTTCAAAATCGAACGAAAATTACTTCTTTTGCCAATTAGTTTATATTCGTATTGAACAAAGTGTAGATGGCGAATTGTTATCTTTGAAATTATTTTCACGCAGATGGATGAAGTAAAGGGGAAGCTACTCGAAAAAATAAATAATTCTACAGACCTTAAAAAGTTTTCGTTGGAACAAATAGAAGATGTTTGTGACGAATTACGCGATTTTATTATCGATGTGCTTTCAACCAACCCCGGACACTTTGGAGCCAGCTTGGGCGTAGTTGAACTTACCGTTGCCTTGCACTATGTGTACAATACTCCGTACGACCAACTTATTTGGGATGTGGGACACCAGGCTTACGGACACAAAATATTAACCGGACGACGTGACAATTTCAATACCAACCGAAAATTTAAAGGACTTAGTGGTTTTCCAAAACGAAGCGAAAGCAAATTCGACTCTTTTGGTGTAGGACATGCTTCTACTTCTATTTCGGCAGCATTGGGCATGGCAATTGCCTCAAAAATAAAAGGTGAAGAAGAACGCAAAGTAGTAGCCGTAATTGGTGATGGTGCCATGACAGGTGGAATGGCCTTTGAAGCGTTAAATAATGCCGGTGGAGAAAATGCCGACATACTCGTGGTTTTAAATGACAACAACATGGCTATCGACCCAAGTGTTGGAGGCTTAAACAAATATTTGTTAAACATTTCGAAATCGAATACTTACAACCGTTTTAAAAACGACGTTTGGGAAGGGCTTGGTAAACTTGACAGTTTTGGAAGAAAAACCCGAAGGTTTATTCAGAAGAACCAACATGCTTTAAAGAATGTGATTCTGAAACAAAACAATTTATTTGAAGCATTTAACTTTAGGTATTTTGGGCCGATTGATGGGCACGATGTGGTCTATCTCACTAAAGTTTTGAACGATTTAAAAGACATACCCGGGCCAAAACTTTTACATGTAATTACACAAAAAGGAAAAGGTTTCAAGCTAGCTGAACTTAACCAAACCAAATATCATGCACCGGGAGTTTTCGACAAAGAAACAGGCGAAATTTATAGCTGCGACTGCCCAGTTGATAAAGCACCAAAATTTCAGAATGTTTTTGGAGAAACACTTGTAGAGCTGGCCGAGCAAAACAACAAAATTGTTGGAATTACACCTGCTATGCCATCGGGTTGCTCCATGAATTTGATGCTTAAAAAGATGCCCGAACGTACTTTCGATGTTGGAATTGCCGAACAGCATGCCGTTACTTTTTCTGCCGGGTTAGCGACTCAGGGAATGGTGCCATTTTGTAATATCTACTCCACTTTTATGCAGCGTGCTTACGACCAGGTTGTGCACGATGTAGCCGTTCAGAACTTACATGTTGTATTTTGTCTCGACCGTGGTGGTTTGGTTGGTGAAGATGGTCCAACACATCATGGCGTTTTCGATATTGCGTACATGCGTAACATCCCAAATATGGTTGTTGCTGCTCCTATGGACGAAATTGAATTACGAAACCTAATGTTTACAGCTCAGCTTAAAGAAGTGGGCAAACCATTTTCAATTCGCTATCCTCGTGGATGTGGAATTAAGCCTAACTGGAAAGTGCCTTTCAAGAAAATTGAAATTGGCACAGGCCGCAAACTGACTGATGGGAAAGACATTGCCATTTTAACTATCGGGAAATCGGGGATATTTGCAGAACGTGCTGTAAAAAGCCTTGCTAACAAAGGTGTTTCGGCAGCCCATTATGATTTGCGTTTTGTAAAACCTCTTGATGCTAATTTACTAAGCGAAGTTTTCGAGAATTTTGAATATGTTTTAACAGTAGAAGATGGAACCGTTCAAGGTGGTTTCGGAAGTGCTGTGCTAGAGTTTATGGCTGAAAAAAGATTTACTTCAAAAATAAAAATCTTAGGTATTCCTGATAAATTTATTGAACACGGAACACCTGAAGACTTATACAAAGAATGTGGAATTGATGTTAAAGGAATCGTAAACACAGTTCTGAAGATTCTAGAAAAATAGATCTTTCATGTTTTAGTTGCTGTTTTTGCCGTTTCAAGTTATTAGATATACTATTTTTATATTTAAGTCGTTTCCATCTCTGAACGTTTAAAACAATTTGCATTGGACATATACATTAAAAGACGCCGCGGGAAAATTCTATTGCTGTTAATTGCTATATCAATTGGCGTTGCATCCTTATTGTACACCAGTTGGCTCACCAATAAAATTGGGAATGAAGAGCGCAACAAAGTAGAACTTTGGGCAAAAGCTACCGAAAGTTTAATCGATGCTTCAATTGAATCAACTTCTACCGAGATGTCGGTGCTTGAAACAAAGTATCTTAATTTTTTAAGCCTAGTTACTGCCCAAAATACGACCATCCCGATTATTATTTTAGAAGCTGACGGAAATTTTAATCTTGATAAAAATATTTCGTATAAAGAAGGAAGAAAGCAAGAAGTTCTCACACGTGAACTCAAAAAAATGAAGGATTTTGCCAAACCAATTCCAATTGTTATTGGAGAAAACGAAACTCATTTTCTTTATCATCGAGAATCAAGTATCATTCGTAACCTAAGGCTTTATCCACTTGTTCAACTCATTGTAATTCTAATATTTATAACTGTTTCGTATTTTGCCTTTAATGCAAGCAATCGCGCCGAACAAGATCAGGTTTGGGTGGGAATGTCGAAAGAAACTGCTCACCAGTTGGGAACTCCTATTTCGTCGTTAATGGCATGGATTGAGTTGTTAAAACTCAAAAACGTTGATGAAAGTTTGGTAAAAGAATTGGAACAAGACACCAAACGACTAGAAAGAATTACCGAACGTTTTTCTAAAATTGGCTCAAAACCCGAATTGTTACGACAAAATGTAGTTGAGGTACTCAATTCATCAGTTGGTTATATAGAAAGGCGTTCGTCGGATAAAGTAAAGTTTGAAATGAACTACGAACAAAACGCTTTTATTGAAACACCATTAAACGCAGCACTTTTTTCGTGGGTAATAGAAAACCTATGCAAAAATGCAATCGATGCCATGGGTAACAATGGAAAAATTACTGTTAATCTAATTGAGAAAGACAATCAGGTACTAATCGATATTTCTGACACCGGAATTGGCGTGGCCAAAAGTCACCACAAAACAATTTTCCAACCGGGTTATTCAACCAAAAAACGAGGTTGGGGATTGGGGCTTTCGCTTGCTAAACGTATTGTTGAAATCTACCACAGTGGCAAAATCTTTATCAAATCTTCTGATTTAGGAAAAGGAACAACATTCAGAATAATATTAAACAGATAAGCTTTCAGCATTAATTATCTCCCCATAAATAAAAAAACTACGTCCTTGTTTCCACTGTTAATAAAAAATTTATACTTTTGCATCCACTTTTTCGAATCGTGAGCTGGAAAAACAAATATGATATTGAGTTTAAAGGCCTTAAGGAAGGTCTTCACGAATACGAATTTAAAGTAGACGATAAGTTCTTTGTACACTTTAATGAGAGTCTGGTTAAAAACGGCGATATAAAGGTAAAAGCTGCATTCGAAAAACGAAGCGCATTTTTAAAATTGCACTTTACAATTTCGGGTTGGTTAGAGCTTACTTGCGACCGCTGTTTAGATGGATATCCACAAGATGTTGAACTCGAAACTGAGCTATTTGTAAAATATGGCGAAGAATCGGAGTTTGAAGAAGGGGATAATGTAGTTTGGGTTTTGCCCGAAGAGCACCATTTAAATTTGGCTCAAGTTATTTACGAATTTGTTACACTTAGCATTCCTTTACGGCATGTTCATCCAAACGAAACAGGTGAAAATAGTTGCAACAGAGAAATGCTTGAAAGATTGAATATAATAATTGATGTCGAAGAGGTGGAGGAAGAAGAAGAAATTGACCCACGCTGGGCGGCATTAAAAAATTTAAAAAATAATAATTAAAATACATAAAAATGGCACATCCAAAGCATAGAATTTCGAAATCGAGAAGGGATAAAAGACGTACGCATTATAAAGCTACTGCTCCTACTCTAGCTACTTGTTCAAATTGTGGAACCACTGTAAAATATCACACAGTTTGTCCTGAATGTGGTTACTACAGAGGAAAACAAGTAATTGAAAAAGAAATTGCAGTTTAATTAAACTGAATCTGCCAGATTAAACGCTGGCTTTGTTAAAATTCCATCTCCAGAAAATTCTGGGAATGGAATTTTTTATGCCCTAAATTCTAATCGCAATTACAATTTTCAGACTTTTCGAACATCGTTATTAATTATTCAGCACCTTAAATAAAATTTACCACTCCAAAACTACATCTCCTAGCTTTTACTTGACTATAGATTTTATTCACTCTATATTCACCCCGGTTTTTACCAGTACATTTTTACAGAAAATTAAGATTAAATTGAACAATGGCTATCATTAGAGCTGCAATAACAGGAGTAGGAGCGTTTTTACCTGAATACCGTCTTACAAACGACGAAATCAGTACCATGGTTGATACATCCGACGAATGGATTATGCAACGTATTGGAATTAAGGAACGACGCATTTTAAAAGGAGAAGGATTAGCAACCAGCGACATGGGAGCTTGGGCAGTAGAAGACCTTTTGAGAAAAACAGGTACTTTGGCAGATGAAATAGACATGCTTATTTGCGCGACTATTACTCCTGACATGAGTTTGCCGGCAACTGCAAATATTATTGCAGACAAAGCAAATATTCACAATGCCTGGAGTTTTGATTTAAATGCAGCTTGCTCGGGGTTTCTTTTCTCTCTTGCTACAGCAACTCAATTCATTGAATCGGGTCGTTATAAAAAGGTTGTGATTGTGGCAGCTGAAAAAATGTCTTCGATTATTAATTACAAAGACCGCTCAACTTGTCCGTTATTTGGCGATGCTGCTGCTGCAGTTCTAATTGAACCAAATACCGAAGACCTTGGCGTTTACGATTATATAAATCGTGTTGACGGACTTGGTCGCCACCACTTACAAATTAAAGCAGGTGGTTCGTTAAAGCCGGCTTCACAGGAAACCGTTGCAAACGAAGAGCACTTTTTGTACCAGGAAGGACAGGCCGTTTTTAAAGCTGCTGTATCGAGCATGGCCGATATTGCTGTTGAAATAATGGACAAAAACAACATTACTTCAGATGACATTGCCTGGCTGGTTCCTCACCAAGCCAACATGCGAATTATTGAAGCCACTGCCAAACGGATGAAAATCAGCAAAGAGAAGGTGATGATTAACATTCAGAAATATGGAAACACCACTGCAGCCACAGTCCCATTGTGCTTGTGGGATTACGAGAAACAATTAAAAAAAGGCGACAACATTATTCTTGCAGCTTTTGGAGCAGGTTTTACCTGGGGAAGCACCTATCTGAAATGGGCTTACGATACGGAATAGAAAGATCTCAGTCATCAGCTTCCTTCAACTACATCATAATTTTGTAAAGTTTAAATCTTTAGTAATTGTATTTACCCTCATTTACTTTTGCTGAAGAAACAAAAAGTTGTAATTTCAAAGCCACTTAGGCAACAAATACAGCTGTCGCAAGTTTTGAATAAAAACCACAGAAAAGAAAGTAAAACAATATGGCAAAACAAACTTACAACGAAGCATCAAATTCTTCTATCAATATTATTAACGAAGGTACTTCTATTAAAGGCGACATTAACGCAAATGGCGACACGCGAATAGATGGTGAACTTATTGGAAACATTGCTTCCAAAGGACGTTTGGTAGTTGGACCAAAAGGAAAAATTGACGGAGAAATTCGATGTAACAATGTTGAAGTTTCTGGCTTTATAAAAGGAAAAGTTGCAGCCATTGAGTTGTTAACCATGAAAGCCTCGGCTAAAATTGAAGGCGACATTGTTGCCGGCAAACTATCGGTTGAACCAGGCGCAAGTTTCTCGGGAAGTTGTTCAATGGGAGGTTCCAGCGCTGTCAGTTCACCAGAAAATGATGAAAAAGGAAAAACCTTATACAGCCAAAAAAACTAATTCGTTTATAAAGTATTCGAGCCTTGGTTTCGAAATGATGGCCATTATTGGAGGACTTACTTTCCTTGGTTATAAAATTGACCAATGGATGCAAAACGAATTTAAAGCCTTTACTTTTGGTTTAATGGTTCTATCGGTTGTAGTTGCCATTGTATACGGAACAAAAAATCTACTAAAAAAGACCGAAGCCGGAAGTCAGAAACCAGAAGTAAAGAAAAAAGAGAATTCAAAATAACAATACATTAATTCAAAGTGAAAGAAACGATTTCCAAATGAACGAACAATCTTCGGTCTTCGGTCTTCAGTCTTCCAACATTCTATCATGAAAAGTTTTATTATAAAATTAACAGCAATTACCCTTGGTCTTGCCTTAGTTAGCTGGTTGGTATTTTCAATGCTTCTACCCGAATATTATCTACCTGTTCTTCCTTTTCTTTTGTTATTCTTTTATATCACAACCATATGTATTCATGCCTACCAACTTAGCTTAAAGAAAAAAGACATTGGCAAGTTTGCACGTAGCAACATGCTTATCACTTTTTTCAAACTGATAGTATATTCGCTAGTTGCAGTCATTTATATTGCTCTTGACAAAGAAAATGCGCTTCCTTTTGTAATTTGTTTAATGCTGCTTTACCTTGTATTCACATTTATCGAAGTAAGCGAAAGCACCAAAACAGCTCGATCGAAAGAAGAATAGCAAATCACATTATTCACCCTCCCATTCCTCCCTCCTATCTCAAAAAATAGGTTCTTAAACATTGTTAATTGTGTTTGGAAAATTTTGGTTTTTCATTCGTGGTTCAAAAATTCTTTTAAATTTGTGAAGGCAGAAACGACCATTATTTTTAATACTACTTAAAGTATTAGATGTTTATTGGGAGTTACATCAAACACCTTCTAAAATTAGCTAATTGAATGAGGTGAATTTTAAGTGAAAAAAAATCGAAAATTACAGAACAATTTTTGCTTAAGATGGTTTGTTTCCTTGTAGAAGCAGACAAAAACAAGACACTTGAAAAACTGAAAACCATGCTGAAGCTTTCCAAAGGAATCTTTATACTATTTGCACTATCACTTTTGGGCTTTGTTCCGCTGTATGCGCAACATGGTCAGGAAGACGAACATGCACATGCAGCGGACAGTCATGCTGAAGACACTCACGCAGAAGAAAAATTTAATGCCGGCAAATTTGTAATCGACCACGTTTCTGATTCATACGATTGGCACATTACCTCGTTTGGCGATAAACACATAAGTATTCCGCTACCCGTTATTCTATATTCGAAACATCCTGAATACCATGATGGAAAAGCATTTCATGTTTTTATGTCTTCGAAATTTCATCATGGACACAGTGCTTATAAAGGATTTCAGATTTCGCATAGCAAAGACTTTGATGGTAAAATTGTAGAACTCGATGCTCATGGACACGAGTTGGGCAAACCAATAGATATTTCAATCACGAAAACAATTGCCGGCGTATTAGTGTCGGTTATCATTTTATTTTGGTTAGTATTTTCAATTGCAGGTTCTGCAAAAAGAAACAAAGGGAAAGCACCAACAGGAGTTCAAAATGCCTTTGAACCCCTTATTCTCTTTATTCGTGATGAAGTAGCAAAACCAGCTATCGGCGATAAGAAATTCGAAAAATACATGCCATTCCTTTTAACTCTCTTCTTTTTTATTCTGATTAACAATTTTATGGGTTTAATCCCTATTCCTCCGTTTGGAGCGAATGTTACAGGAAACATTGGGGTTACAATGGTTTTGGCTTTATTTACTTTCGGAATAACAACCCTAAACGGAAACAAACATTATTGGAAAGAAATATACAACCCCGATGTACCTTGGTGGTTAAAATTTCCAATTCCATTAATGCCAATAGTTGAGCTTTCGGGTGTTATTACCAAACCATTTGTTTTAATGGTTCGACTTTTTGCCAACATGATGGCGGGACACATGATTGTTACCGTATTTGTTAGTTTGATATTTATTTTCACAAGTATAATGGGAGCTGGTGCAGGTTTCGGAATTAGTCCGGTATCGATAGCGTTCTCGGTTTTTATATTATTACTCGACGTTTTGGTGTCGTTTATACAAGCTTATGTTTTTACTCTGTTGTCGGCGCTCTATTTCGGAATGGCGACCTCAGATCATCATTGAGATTATTTTGAGTTTAACTTTTAGAAATATTAGAATGAGTTTTTTATTTAGACAAATCGGAATTGACGTGAATAGCACCAGCTATTTGAGAAAATTCCAACGTAGTATAAATGAAAAAATCGAAAAATAGAATAAATGGTAAATTCGAGACAATCTCTTAATATTAATTTTTAAAATTAAATGCTATGTTATCAGCAATTTTAACTGTTTTGCTACAAGTGGCTGCCGGTGCAGGTATCGGTAAAATGGGTGCTGCTCTAGGAGCAGGATTAGCTGCAATTGGTGCAGGTATGGGTATCGGTAAAATCGGTGCCAGTGCCATGGAAGCTATTGCACGCCAACCTGAAGCCAGTGGTGACATCCGCTCAAACATGATTGTTTCAGCAGCATTAATTGAAGGTGTTGCCTTCTTTGCTGTAATCATTTGTGCACTTGTTATTTTCGTTTAGCAAAAAACATTTTGGCAGCCATCCCGGGGATTGCCCGGGATGCAGTTGCCTTAACTAAAAAATTGAATTATGGGTTTAGTAATGCCGAATCCGGGAACTATTTTCTGGATGCTTATCATCTTCGGAATTGTTGTTTTCGTTCTTAAAAAATTTGCATGGAAACCAATTTTGAACGCATTAAAAGAGCGCGAAGAATCGATTGCCAATGCATTAAATTCTGCTGAAGAAGCAAAAAAAGAAGTTGCCGG
>JAUVDE010000067.1 GCA_030595485.1 Draconibacterium sp. | reverse complement strand
ACCACCGTCTAAGACGGTGGTTTGTAACATTTCAATCAACCTATTTACCGATGTTTTTAAATACAGGAAATTTGAATGAAGGAAGCTGCAGGGGAAAATGTACTGAAAGATTGAAGCGAGAACTTTACGAGGGGAAAAATCCAAAATCAACAAATGCTAATTGGCACTCAAGCAGAAGTGGTTCGCATGTAAATGCACATTGGCAGGAACTTAGAAAATAAGCAAATTCTATTTTTTTATTGCGAGAACTACAAAATTTTATATTTTTGCACTCCGAAACAAATGACGGTCTCTTGGCCGAGTGGCTAGGCTCTGGTCTGCAAAACCAGCTACGGCGGTTCGAATCCGCCAGAGACCTCACTCAAAGGGTTGGATTTTTCCAACCCTTTTTTTATGGCAACAAGTCACAAAAAAGTGATAACCAACCCAAGAACCCTACTTTACAGCTTTCTTATGGCTTATAGAAATACCCGAGCTACTAGTTCTATCTACTTTTGTTTCGTAATTCTTTAAACTCTCTACATACTTTAAAAATTCGCCTACCCCGTTTATGCGCATTGCTGTATTGTGTGCAGTAAAGCATGCCCCTACTTTTAGTTTTGGGTCCATCGCTATAAAGTAGTTTTTATACCAATATTTATCGGCGTCGCTAAAAACAAAATCGTACTCTCCATCCAATTGAGGCACAAGTTCGTGTGCATCGGCTAATCGAACATCGATATATTTCGAGACACCAGCCTTCTTGAAATTCGCCTGGGCTTCAACATAACGATTCTTATCAATTTCAATGGTAATTAGCTTTCCTCCTGTTTTACTCAAAGCCCAAGCCATCCATATAGCTGAATGACCCGTTGATGTGCCAATCTCGACAGCACTCTGGTAATTGTTCTCAATAATAAGATCATATAATATTTTACCATCGCTAAGTGGCACATTCATATCGCGCCATTCGTTAGCGTTGCTTTCTAAAAATGCTTTTACCTTTTTATCGAGGTTATTTTCAATTTCTGGATATTGAGCCCAGGTGTTAAAAAAGGTTAGCAACCAAAACGTTAAAACAGTAATTATTTTTACATTCATTACTTGAGATTAAGACATATAAAAGTAAAATAAAAACCTTAAATGAGGCCGACAAATCAATAATTTCGACTTTTCAAAAAAATTAAAACAATCCAAATCCCTTTATTTATAGGAAGTCTAAACATCTCTTAATAAATGCATAAAAAAGTTAAATGATTAATGTCATTTTGACAACAAGCAATTATTTCGTATATTTGCAATGCATTTGGGATTCATCCCATATTGTGTGTTTGGGGGTTAACATTTAGGAAGGAGACTGTTGAGTCTCCTTCTTTCCGTTTCAGACATTTGGTTTTGATTTTATGAATTCCCCAATTTTTCTACTTTTGTCAAAAATTAAGGAAGATAAATATGAAAATAGCAGAAATTCATACTTCGAAAGGAGTTATGAAAATTAAGTTTTTCGAAGAAGATGCACCGGGGACAGTTGCTAACTTTGTGAAGCTTTCAGAGTCGGGTTATTACGATGGTTTGACTTTTCACCGTGTTATTCCGAATTTTGTAATTCAAGGTGGTTGCCCTGACGGAACAGGTGCAGGCGGTCCGGGTTATTCAATTGATTGCGAATTAGACGGAAACAATCAATACCACGACAAGGGTGTACTTTCAATGGCTCATGCCGGGAAAAACACTGGCGGTTCGCAGTTTTTTGTTTGCCACAACCGTGAAAACACGCAACACTTAGACAAACACCACACGTGTTTTGCAAAAGTTGTCGATGGTCTGGACATTGTTGATGACATTAGACAAGGTGACGAAATTGAAAAGATTGTTATTACTGAAGAGTAAACATCTATTTGAAGATATTCAAAGGGGAACTGCTAAGCATTCCCCTTTTTTTATGCTTCTAACAAGCAGTATAATTCGTACATTCGGCTCACTATTCGAATACAATGCTTAAACAATTTAAATACACATTTGAAGAGTTAAATATTATTCCTGAAGATTTCTACGAACTTTTGGGATTTGAAGGCAATGAAGCTCCTGAACCATTTCCCGATTATATAAAGGAAGCGTTAAATCAAGCACCAGCACTTTGCGATATTATTGGTGGCTTTAAAATATTTGATTCAGTTGAGATTAGTACCAAAAATCTAACCATCGGAATTGAAGGGAAGGTCTTCTCTCCCACGAAAACCGTTACTACTCAATTGAAAACTTCGAGTAAGCTTGCTTTATTTGCGTGTACTGCAGGAGCCAAAATTTCGGAACATGCCAATAAAATATCAGCAGAAAGCGACCCTCTTATGGCGTATGTTTTTGATGTACTGGGTTCAAATATGGTTGAAAAAGCTACAGACAAAGTGCAGGCTTCGTTATTGGAAGAAGTTCAAAAGGAAGGGCTTGGTATTACCGACCGCTATTCGCCTGGATATTGCGAATGGAGCGTTGGCGAACAACAAATGCTATTTTCATTACTCCCCGCAAATTTTTGTGGAATAAAACTCTCCGATTCTTCGTTAATGCACCCCATAAAATCGGTGAGTGGAATTATTGGAATTGGAGCCGGATTACGACAAAAAGGCTACCAGTGTGAGTGGTGCACCGACAAGAATTGTATCTACGGTAAAATCAAACGCAAAAAATAAAGGCTTGCACATGGCAAGCCTTTCTAGATCTAATGTAACGGTTGATATAAATTCAAATCAATCTCTTAAGTTCATTTTATTGCTAAGCAAGAAGTCCTCTAACTTTTATCGAAATCGCTGCACCGTCAGCCTTCCCTGCTAATTTCTTTGAGGCAATACCCATTACTTTACCCATGTCTTTCATACTTGTGGCACCCACTTCAGCAATTATTGCTTCAACGGCTGCAGTCAAATCTTCATCCGACATTTTTTCAGGAAGATAGTTTTCGAAAATAGCCACTTGCGCCATTTCTGTTTCATACAAATCCTCACGCCCTTGCTCTTTATAAATAGTAGCCGAGTCGTTGCCTTGTTTTGCCAATTTCGAAATGATTTTTAAAGCTTCATCGTCGCTTAATTCAGCACCGGCACTTTTTGCCGTTTTAGCTTCAATCATTACTTTTTTAATCCCACGAAGCGCTTCCAGCTTCACTTTCTCGCGTGCTTTCATAGCCGCTTTAATGTCGTCGTTTATTTGGTCGAATAATGCCATGATTCTATATTTTAGTTGTCTTAATCTACGTTATCGTGTAAATAGCTATTTCTATCCGAAATGCGGTTATCGCGAGTTACCGCATAACCCGATTTCTTCTTATTATATCTTGGGTCGTTCATCCTAATATTTCGTCGCTCATACGCAGGAATATTTTCCAGTTCATCCACATCATCATCGCTCATTTCTGCGTAATCAGTAATGCTAACTGGCTTCTCCGTACTTGTTCTTTGTTGCGAAGTGGTTGGATACAACGATTCAAAATCGTCTTCCTCTTTTGGTGCATCTTTTGAAATTAAAAACTCAAAGGTTTTCTGCCCTGGTCTATCTTCCGTTTTGTTTTCAGGACTTGTTTGTTGAGCTGGAGTATTCGTTTGCCCCAAGTTATCGTCTAAAGTATAATTTACGGGCTTTTGTTTGCTCTTTTCCGATAACTCAGAAATTATACTTGTAGGAAAACCCGTTGCAATAACGGTTACCGAAAGCTCTTCTCCAAGCTCCTCGTCTATTCCATTTCCCCAAATAAGGTCCGCATCGAAACCTGCTTTGTTTTGCACATAATCGGTAATATCTCCCACCTCAGCCATTGTTACTTCGCTATATCCTGAAGTAATATTCACCAAAATGTTGCGTGCACCTCTAATATCGTTATCGTTTAATAAGGGTGAATTTAAGGCTTCCTCAACGGCATTCTTTGCCCGATCTTCGCCAGTAGCAACTCCGGTTCCCATAATTGCCATACCACTTTTGCGCATTACGGTTTCAACATCGGCAAAATCAACATTTATATAACCCGGAACAGTAATAATTTCAGCGATACCTTTTGCAGCAGTTGCCAAAATATTGTCGGCTTTTGCAAAGGCTTCCGAAATACCAAAATCACCAAACATTTCACGAATCCGCTCGTTGTTTACCACCAAAAGCGAATCGACATGTTGTGCCAGTTCCTTTATTCCTTCGTACGCCTGCCTAATTCTACGACGACCTTCGTTACGAAAAGGGATGGTAACAATTGCGACCGTTAAATAGCCTAACTCAGCGCATTTCTCAGCAATTACGGGTGCAGCCCCAGTTCCGGTTCCACCGCCCATTCCGGCAGTAATAAAAACCATTTTTGTATTTTCTGATAGTGCGATTTTTACATCATCTATATTTTCAAGTGCCGATTCTTTACCTACTTCTGGTTTATTTCCTGCACCACGACCTTCGGTTAAAGCCTCGCCCAGTTGCACACGATTGTGAATTGGGCTTGAGTCCATTGCCTGTGCATCGGTATTACATATTACAAAATCAACGTCGCGAATACCATGCTTGTACATGTGATTAACAGCGTTTCCACCACCGCCACCAACACCGATTACCTTAATATCGGCACCCGGTTTTTTCTCTATTGCAAAGTCTGCCATGTTCTCCATCTTCTTACCCTCTCTTTTTTATCGTACTTTACTCCAGAGGATGGTCCTCGTCGTCATTAAAAATCTTGCTTCCAAAATTCTTATAAAACCAATTATCGATGTTCGATTCTGCAAGCGGTTCATCTTTTTTGGCTGTGGGCTTCTCCTTCGTTGGCTTTTCTTTGTTCCCCCAAAACGATTTCTTTTTAGGTTTTTCAACCTCCGCCTGATTTGGCGTGTCAAACATTACTGTTTCCTCAACTGCAGGTTCGGGTTCAAATTGTACTTCAGGAATTGGTTCG
Source organism: Draconibacterium sp. (assembly GCA_030595485.1). Lineage (GTDB taxonomy): Bacteria > Bacteroidota > Bacteroidia > Bacteroidales > Prolixibacteraceae > Draconibacterium. The sequence continues at coordinate 6,987 of JAUVDE010000067.1, read as the reverse complement.
GGTTCAACATGCATTTTTTCCTCTTTAGGTTGATAAAAACTATCATCAAAAGGGTTTTCTATTACTACCTCGTTTTCCGGTTCTTCTTCATCTAAATCGAAATTTTTCACTTCCTTTTTAGGTTGAAGTTCCTGATTTGGATTGGTTGCAAAACCGGTAGCCAAAATGGTTACGCTAATTTTATCACCAAGTCGCTCATCGTAGCCGTTACCCCAAATAATATCAGCATCTTCCCCAGCTTGTTTCTGTAGCGATTCTATAATCTCACCAATCTCACCAATTCTAATTTCTTCGCTGCCAGAAATAATATTCAGCAGTATATTTTTTGTTCCAAAAATATCGTTACTATCCAACAGTGGCGATTCCAATGCTGCGTTTACTGCATCCATTGCGCGACCTTCGCCCGTTGCAAAACCAGTACCCATAATAAATACCTCGCTTCGCTGCATAACCGTTTCAACATCGGTGTAATCAATGTTTACATTTCCGTGAACAGTAATAATTTCGGCAACACCTTTAACAGCAGTTGCCACAATATTGTCAGCCATTTTAAACGCCTGGCTTGCGGGCAAGTCGCCATAAATACGATGCAATCTGTCGTTGCTAATTACCAGCATACTATCCACGTGCTCGCCCAGTTTTTTCAAACCTTTCTGAGCTTGGTCGTAGCGTTTTTTACCTTCGGCACGCGACGGAATGGTAACCACGGCAATGGTTAAAATACCCAGCTCGCGAGCAAGACTGGCAATTACCGGTGCTGCTCCTGTTCCGGTTCCTCCACCCATTCCAGCCGCAATAAACAGCATTTTGGTATTGTCTTGTAGAACCTCTTTAATGTCTTCGTAATTCTCGCGGGCAGCCTCTTCACCCGCTTCGGGTTTATTGCCAGCTCCACGCCCTCCGGTTAAGGTTACCCCCAATTGTAATCGAATGGGTACCGGGCTGTTCTCCAACGCCTGGGAATCGGTGTTACAAATCATGTAATCAACACCTTGAATTCCCTCTTCATACATATGATTGACCGCGTTGCAGCCCCCTCCACCAACTCCAACTACTTTTATAATTGAAGATGCCGCCTTGGGTAAGTCAAAATTTGCTAAATTTTCGGTCATATCTCTCTATTTTACTTGAATTCTAAATCATCTTCACCTTCATCGAAAAGACTTAACGCCCCTTGAAAAGCCCCTTTGAAAGGATTCCAAATTGGTTTATTTGAAGTGCCTGTTGGTTCAGGAATTACCCGAACCGGAACATCGCTATTGCTTAACGCAAGTTTTAATGCACCAAGCGCCGTAAACATCTCAGGGGTTTTTACTTCATCTTTCCTGTTTATAGGATGAATGATAGAATTTGCCATTCGGGCGTCCATTCCCGTGTGGTATTTAATAAGCGTAATAATATGCGGAAGATTTGAAGTTCCACCGCTTAAAACAATTCCGGTTCCCAACTTATCAGCCACTCCCGATTTTTCAATCTCTGTATTTACGCATTCCACAATTTCTTCCAAACGTGCCTGAATAATATACGCCAGACTACGTATTGAAATGGCTTTTGGTTCCCAGCCATTATTTTTGGCTATTGTTACTCTGTCCTCCGTTTTAATCTGGTCGCCCAGCGCTTGTCCATATTTTACTTTTAACAACTCTGCTTTTTCAAGGAAAGTAGCACAACCGCTTTTTAAATCGTTTGTAATAACCTCGCCTGCAAATGGAACTACAGCCGTGTGGCATAAAATATTGTTAAAATATACTGCAAGGTTCGAAGTCCCGGCTCCCATATCTAAAACAACGGTTCCCATTTCTTTTTCGTGCTTTGGCAAAACAGTTTCTGCAATTGCCAACGACGCGTGGTGAACTTCTCCCAACCTCACGCCCAAGCCCTCAAAAACACGTTGCAGATTTTGCAAATCATTTTCAGGCATAACCACTAATTTATAGCGGGCTTCAATTTTTTTACCGGTAACACCAACAGGTTTTAGCTCCTCAACTTCATCATCGATAATAAATGAGGTAGGAATAACTTTAATAGCTATCAAACCTTCGGGAAGCTTTACATTTTTGGCTTCGTTGTATAGCTCATCAATATCGAGATTAGAAATTACACCACCTTCACCCGTAAAACGTTCGGCACGATAATCGAAAGTTCGCATGTGTTTGCCGGCATACGCAACATCTACCACCTCGATATCATTTTCAAGCTGCGCATCAAGCAATCCGAGGACCTCAGTTAAGGACTCGCTTACATCTGCCAAATTAAAAATACGACCGCGTTTAATTCCTTTTGATGGTGTTTTAGCAATGCCTAAAATTTCCATTTTACCCTCGTCGGTAATTTTTCCGGCAAGTGCCACCATTTTTGATGTACCAATATCAATAACAACCGAAAGATTTGTTTTTGAAGCCATGTTTATCTTCTTTTTGCTACTACCTGATTCTTATATTTTAAACTCACTGATTTGTACTTGTTCCAATTATCGTTCGCCAAAACTTTCTTGTAGAAAGCTTTCATGTTTCGTAATTTCTCTTCGTAATTGTCTAGTTTTCCCAGCTCAATTATATGGTCGCCAACAAGTGGTGTTAATATCACATCGCCGTTATTCTCCACATGAACCTGTTCAATTTGTGCTTCCCAAAATTCATCGTTTTCAATATGCAACACACACGGAAGCAACTTTTCTTTTGCATACTTTTCATCGAAAGTTCCGGTGCTTACCAAAACATTTGCGGTATAATTTCTGGAAATTGGAATTTTCCCCCCAAACTCATCGAGATAATAACTTCCTGAATTGGACATTATTCGTACTACCGGCACCCGATGTTTTACCTTAACACCCAAAACACCTTTAAACGATGAGCTGTCGGTTGTTGTCACCACTTTATAAACCTCCGCTTCTAAAATTACATCGTGTTTTTTAACGGCTTCTTCAATTAGCTCCGCATTAATTTGGTCGAGTCTTTTGCCCAATATTTTAGTATCGGCTGCAGTTACTAAACGAATCAATTCATCTTTGTCAACACGAATTACAGTCTCACTTTCATAATCAATCTGAATATTTTGACACGAAGCATTCCGGTATTGCAAGCTTGTAAAAGCCAGCGTGGCAATTACAAAAGCCGCCAATATTAAAAACCCTCCTATTTTAGTAATCTTGCGAAACATATTTTCTAATTCATTCCTTTCGTTTAATCAACGTCAGAGCGTTTTGCCCCGAAGAGCATTTTCTCTTTTATCAAGCCTCCTTGCTGGGCAATTTGACTTCTTTCCCTTTTCCCAGGGCGTTGCCCTGGTCTATAATATTCTCGCCCTTTCAGGGCTTAAGAACTTCTCAACTTTTTCTATTCTACACCAAAGCTTTCTTCAACTCTGAACATTGAACCCTAAACTCTGAACTTCTTCAGCATTTCAATTATTGGGTTAACCATGCGGTCGATGTCTCCAGCTCCCATGGTCAGTATTATTTCGTTGGTGTCGTTTTTTAACAACTCCAATGTTTCTTCTTTTTCTGCCAGAACTTTGTTTTCCAGTTTCATCTTTTCGAAAATAATTTTAGATGAAACGCCTTTGATTGGTTCTTCGCGTGCCGGATAAAGCGGTATCAAAATGGCTTTGTCCAACAAATCGAGACTAGTTGCAAATTCAGCTGCGAAATCCTGCGTACGTGAATATAAATGTGGCTGAAATACACCCATTAATTTCTTCCCGGGGTAAAGTGCTTTTACAGAAGTAATAAATGCTTTTAATTCTTCCGGATGATGTGCAGAATCATCGATATAAATTTTACTATCCGATTTAAATCGAATATCAAATCTTCGAGCCACGCCTTCGTAATCTTGAATACCTGCTTTTATTTCGTCTGCTTTTACCCCGGCAAAATAAGCCAAGGCACATGCTCCCACAGTATTTTCAACATTCACCAAACCCGGGTAATTCATTTTGCAATTAGCAATTGTGCCTTCGGGTGTTTTTAAATCGAACTGATAAAAACCTGATTCAACATCCAATTTCAAATTATGGGTTGCAAAATCAGCATCGCCTTCCAAAGCGTAGGTAAAAATCTCTACCGACGTTTTTGTGGCATCAAACTCAACACCCTTTTTCACTACCAGTTTTCCACCTTCACGAATCTGCGAAATAAACTTTTCAAACGATTCAACTATTTTTCCCTTGTCGCCATAAATATCCAAGTGGTCGGCATCAATCGAAGTAATTAAAGCCAATTGCGGTTTCAGGTGTAAAAATGACCGGTCAAACTCATCGGCTTCGGCAACAATCCATGGTGAATCAGCTTTTGGCAACAACAAGTTGCTTCTGAAATTCTTTGAAATACCACCCAGAAATGCACCGCAGCCCAATTCGGTTTTGTCCAGAATATTTGCAATCATAGTACTGGTAGTTGTTTTTCCGTGTGTTCCGGCTACTCCAATTCCACTTTTTTCGTTACAAATCATGCCTAAAACTTTGGCACGTTTAAACAAACCAATGGGCTGAGTTCTAAACCAAGCTAACTCTTCGTGGTCATCGGGCAAGGCTGGTGTGTAAACTGCAATTGTATTTTGTGGGTTCCAGTTTGTGGGAATATTTTTTACGTCATCCTTAAAATGAACATCAATTCCTTCTTCCTGCAGTGTGTCGGTTAAAGCCGTTTGCGTACGGTCGTAACCCGCCACATTTCGCCCGGTAAATTTAAAATACCGAGCAAGTGCGCTCATCCCAATTCCTCCAATTCCGAGGAAATACACATTCTTTATGTTTTGAATGTCGTTCATATCAACTTTTCTACTTCGTCAACTATTGTTTTAGTGGCTTCTGGTTTTGCCAACTCTTTTATTTTGTCTGAAAATGTAAGGCAACGCTTTTTATCATCCACCACCTCAAAAGCCAATGGAAATAACTTCGTGTCAATTTCAGTATCGCGAACCATTAATGCAGCATTTTTTTCAACTAATGCCATTGCATTTTTAGTTTGATGATCTTCAGAAACATTTGGTGATGGCACCAACACCGATGCTTTCCCAACCAAACACAACTCGGAGATGGTTCCTGCTCCGGCACGCGAAATCACTAAATCGGCTACTTCATACGCTAAATCCATACGTGTAATAAACTTATGAACTTGTAAGTTTTCAGGTTTACTATCCTTCAATTCTGCCTGAATTCTATCGTAATAAATAGCACCCGTTTGCCAAACCACTTTTACACCCGATTTAGCAATAGCCTTTATATTTTTCAGTACTGAATTATTTATTGAACGCGCGCCAAGGCTACCTCCAACAATCAGTATAACTTTATCTTCTTCTTTTAACGAAAAGTATTTTAAGGCCTCATTTTTATCAACATCCTGAATCAAATTCTCGCGAACCGGATTTCCTGTAAAAATGATTTTATCAGCAGGAAAAAACTTCTCCATTTTATCGTAAGCCACACAAATTGAATTTACCTTTTTGCTCAACAACTTGTTGGTAATTCCGGCATACGAATTTTGTTCCTGAATAAGCGACGGCACTTTCTTTTTAGCGGCTGCCCTTAAAAGCGGACCACTTGCATAACCACCAACTCCAATGGCAATTTCAGGTTGAAAGTCTTTTACAATCTTTTTAGCCATCGATGAGCTTTTCATCAGCATTTTAAAGAAAGTAAAGATTTTAAGGCTAGGTTTACGTGGAAATCCCATCACGGGCAAGCCAATTATTTCGTAACCTGCAGCGGGAATTTTCTCCATTTCCATGCGCCCCAAAGCACCCACAAACAAAATATCAGCTTCAGAATTTCGCCTTTTAATTTCGTTTGCAATTGCCAAAGCCGGGAAAATATGTCCCCCGGTTCCGCCTCCGCTTAATATTACCTTATTTATCTTTTTCGTCATGTTCAATTTCGTAATCTTCGTCGGGTGCTTTCACCATTAACGGCTGAGCCTCCACTTCATGGTTTTTTTGGTTTTGGTGGCTTACACTCAAAATCAATCCAAATGCCACCGATGTAAAAAGTAGCGATGTTCCACCCAAACTAATCCAGGGCAAAGGCTGCCCCGTAACCGGTAAAGCTCCACTTGAAACACCTATATTTATCATTGCCTGAAAGGTTAGAACCAGCGTTAATCCAATCACCAAAAACGCAGGAAATGTTCGCGTAGCACGCCGAACAATTATTACTCCCCTGAAAAAGAATATCAGGAAAAGTCCAATTACTACGATGCCTCCTATCAAACCGTATTCTTCTACTATTATTGCAAAAATAAAATCGTTATAAGCTGCTGCCATGTAATTTGCCACGTCAGAATGACCGGGACCTTTTCCGAAAATTCCCCCCGAATAAATGGCAAGTTTGGCATAATCTGCCTGCGTAATTCCTTGCGATGCCTCAGGAGGAGGTGGATGTACAAAACGTTCAATACGTCCTTTCATGGTCTGTACGCGTCCTAAACTTGAGGGCAGCATATCGGCAGTTAAATAAATTACAACAACCAACGCAATACCGGCGCCCACTACAGAGAATAAATATTTTAAAGGAATACGTCCGGCAAACATCATGGTCATAATTGTTGCAAAAAGTAGGGCTGAAGTTGAGAAATCGGATATAAAAATAAGCCCACAGATTGCGCTTGTAAAAAGGATTATTCGTTTGAATGCATCCCAAAGGTCGCCTTTTGTTTTTTGCCTTTTGCCCAGCACTTTTGCTGTGTATAAAATCAGGGAAATCTTAGCTAGCTCGGCGGGTTGAAAAGTTAATCCAAAAAAGTTTAATGTTCGCCCACTAGAGGAAACAAACTGGGTTCCGCGCATGGCAACCGAAAATAGTAAAAAGCCGATGCTTGCCCAAACCAGCCAAAAGGCGAGTTTCGAATAAAGTTTAACAGGCAACCAATTTACCATTACCAAAATTACGCCAATACCTCCGGCTAAAAACCCAACCTGACGAAGCAGGTATTTTAAAGTATTTCCGGAAGCTACGCGGTATGCCAACGCACCTGTTGCGCTGTACACAATTAAC
>JAUVDE010000370.1 GCA_030595485.1 Draconibacterium sp. | reverse complement strand
TAAATGTTTCGGGTAAAGGAAACATGGGACGACGTGGCGGTGTTAATGGTGACCTACTGGTAGTTATTACTGAAAAAGATCACAATGAATTGGTTCGCGACGGAAATAACCTAATTTACAACCTTTTTCTTTCGTTCGCTGAAATTACCTTGGGAACAACTGCCGAAATTCCTACGGTGGAAAGTAAAGTAAAAGTAAAAATCGAAGCGGGTACTCAACCCGAGAAAATACTTCGTTTGCGTGGAAAAGGCATTCCCGATGTGAATGGATACGGACGAGGCGATTTGCTGGTACGTGTACATGTTTGGATTCCTAAAAAATTAAGTACCGAAGAAAAACGAGCTTTGGAGAAACTGCAAGACTCACCAGGTTTTCAGGGAGGTCCTTCTGCTTCCGAAAAATCTTTCTTCGCTAAAATGAGAGATATGTTTGAATAATATTCTTGGTCTAAAATATATATGTAAAAAGTCTGGTTAACGCCGGGCTTTTTCTATTTCAAAACTAGCCAGCAAACTAATTTTTCAGTCTCTCTTTATAAATTTCAAGAAACCTTAATCCAAGGTCAAACATCACAAATTTTTTATCTAAATTTAAGCGCATAAACCAAGCAAAAGTTAAATTGGAAAATTTCACCAAACGATATAGTTTTCTCGAACCCGAACTCCAGCAGGAAATTCTGGATATTGGTGTTGTAAAAAACGTTGAAGCCAACGAAACTATTATTCGCGAAGGACAGTTTATTTCGACCTTCCCCATTGTTTTACACGGATTAATCCGAATATCACGAACAAATGACGACGGGAACGAATTACTGCTTTATTATCTACAGGAGAATGAAGTTTGTGCCATGTCATTAACTTGCTGTATGGCGCAACAAACCAGCAATATTAATGCTGTTGCCGAAGAAGAATCGGAGTTGATTTTATTGCCTGTAGAACTACTGGATAAGTGGACCAGCAAATACCCACTTTGGAAACAATTTGTAATGCAAAGTTTTCAACTGCGTTTTCGAGAATTGATAGACACACTAGATGCTGTGGCTTTTTTGAAACTGGATGAACGTTTGGTGAAATATTTTATCGACCGTCATCGAAAATCAGGAGCAAATACTTTTTCTGGAACACATCAGGATTTGGCTCTCCAACTCAATTCGTCACGCGAGGTAATTTCGCGCCTGCTAAAGAAACTCGAGAAAGATGGAAAGATTGAACTTTCCCGAAATTTCATTGATTTTTCAGGGCTTTTGTGACTTCGGTTACATCCAAGCCAATTCATTCTTATTTTATTTGTACCGTTAAAAATTTATAACGAGTAGTTCATAGCTATCGTTTCATAATTTTTTGGGTTATAAAATCGGTTAGTAGTTGAAGGTTGAAGAGCCAGACTGGAGAGTCTGGCTTTTTTTATGGTTAAACGCCAAACACCTCCCCAGGTATTTTGGAAAAGGAGGGAGACAGATTTTAAGCATCTTTACTTACTAGAAACCGATTTTATTGCGCCTGTTTCGGGATGAAATTCAACGCTGTAATTACCATTCAAAAGTCCTTCAGGAAGTGGAGCTACAACACCGAACTGAGCGATTGTTGCACGGGCAGTTGCAATCACATTCATTTCGTGAATTATTTTAACACCAGCCGTTCCTGGCATACGGTAGTATACTCCATTTTGACCTGCTGCAGGATTTTCGGAAGCGGCATAGGCACTATACTTTTTCAATAAATCGGCAGTTTGTTCAAATTCAATTATTACAGGTTTTCCCGAAAGATCGCTGGCCGGAACGGGTCCATTTTCGTCAGAAATGCGAAAAATAGCTTGTCCACTTGCCGGTTTCGAAGCTGGTATATAATCAAAACTATAGGTTTCTTTTTTGAAGGTAGTTCTTCCAACAAAAAGGGTCATGTAATTTTTTTCAATCCTTTTAAGTTCATCCATACTCACTTGGTAAGCTTTCCCGTCAGGATGTTCACCATCCATCATAATCGCAGCCATATCATACTGATTCATGCGGCAATCTAAAATACGTTGTGCTGCCTGAGCTGCTTTTTGCTCAACACCTACTTTTGTTGGACGAAAATTATTGGTAGAATCACCTGGGAAAAAACTAGGTGTATCGGTAAAATAATCAAAGGAAAAACCATCGTCATAATCAGGTTTTTGAAAGGTTTTATTGGATTGAATCGTTGCCAACTCGCTGCCAACTCCGTTTGCATTTATTCCAGCCAAACATCCGTTGGGTGCTAAATTTATTAACGACGCAGAAGTACCCATTGCCTTGTAAACTTGTTCAGGATCAGGCTCCGAGAATGTTACCATTTTTGTTTCGGCAATCGACCACTTTGTGGTAGCGCGGGTTTTAACATCATTAACTCCAAGTAACTGCTCGGCATAAGCAGCATACGGACCGGGCACAAAAACTTCGCGAACGGCTTTTACATAAACTTTTATACCTGTGCGCGGAAGTGCATAAGTTACGCCTTCAACAAATGTTGGAACAACAACCGCCTCATCATCTCTCTTCTTCTTTTGTCCGTAAGTTGGAATTACAAAAAGTAAAACAACCAGTATCGCTAAATATTTCATTTTATTTTTTTTGATTCAAGACTCAAGTATCAAGACACAAGACAGGATTTTTAGGCTGTGCATGTTGAAATTCTTTTGTCTTCAATAATTAACTTTACATTTATCTCACTATTTAAAATTAACAATCTATACCTCTATAGAATGTAGAACCTCAAAAATATTAAAATTATTTTGAAGTAGGCACGAAATCTTAAGCTTACTATATTCTTGTTTAAAACACTATGGTTTACTGGTGTCTGATAAGAAAGTTTCGAGAACAAGGCTTTCAATTTCTGAAAATCAAGGATTTTACTTTCGTAAATGACTGTTTTCTAAAATTGTATAACGCAGTTATCGGAGGTTTCTTGCAGACACTAATTATATTTGCAAACGATGATTGAATTTCCTGATCCGAATTTAGCTGATGACGATGGCTTGATAGCACAAGGTGGTGAACTTACACCTGAATATTTACTGTCGGCATACTGCCAAGGTATTTACCCATGGTTTTGCGAAAATGAACCCATTTTGTGGTGGTCGCCAAATCCGCGAATGGTATTACTTCCCGAAAATTTTAAGCTACGCAAAAGTTTGCAACAGGTAATAGACAAAGAAACTTTCGAGCTACGAGTAGATACGGCATTTAATGATGTAATTACAACCTGCAGCCGTATTCCACGCCCCCAGCAAGACGAAACATGGATTACAAACGAAATACTTGAAGCCTATGTAAAACTACACCAGCTGGGTTTTGCGCATTCTTTTGAAAGTTATTCGGATGGAGAATTGGTTGGTGGTTTGTATGGCATTTCCATTGGAAATTGTTTTTTCGGAGAATCGATGTTTTTTACAAAAACCGATGCCAGCAAAGTGGCATTTTATCACTTGGTACAGTTTGCCTTAAAACACAACTTTGCTTTTATCGATGCACAACAAGAAACCGATCATTTAAAAAGTTTAGGTGCCGAAACCCTTCCACGAAAGGAGTTTTTAGAGCTGCTAACCGGCTCTTTAAAACAAAAAACGAAGCAAGGCAAGTGGACGGAGTTGATGTGATTGGAACTGAGAATTAAAAAAGCGGGGCAAAATAGTTCTTATTACACCATGCTTTAGCTTGGTGTCGGCAGTAATACTACAAAACGGGCTT
>JAUVDE010000287.1 GCA_030595485.1 Draconibacterium sp. | reverse complement strand
GAATGCTTATTGAATTTTACCGGAATAATGGCATTGGGATGCACCAAACGTTTTAGTTCGTAATAACTGTTTTTTAGTAAAACAACAATTCGCATAATTTTAATACCTCCACCGGTAGAACCTGCAGAACCTCCAAAAAAGAACAGTACAAAAATTAGCATGGTAAGAACCGGAACCCATGTAAGGTAATTGGCAGTTGCAAATCCAGTTGTTGTAATTATGGTTAGTACCTGAAAAAGTGAATCACGAAAAGCTTTCTCGACACCAATTTGGCTTGTAATTAATAAGCCAATAAAGATAAAAACAGTAAATCCGATAATGAAAAAGCTGTAATATTTGAATTCTTCATCTTTAAATACGGTCGAAAATTTACCTTTAATAGCAAAGTAAGACAATGTGAAATTGGTACCCGCTAAAAACATAAAAATAATAATAACATACTGGATAAATGGCGATCCCCAATGCGCAATACTTGCCTGTTTTGTTGAAAAACCTCCGGTTGCCATGGTAGTAAACGAATGATTTATTGCATCGAAAAAACTCATTCCACCACCCCACAAAAGAATGGTTTCAACCAAAGTGAAAGCCATGTAAATTTTCCAAAGTGTTTTAGCAGTTTGTTTAATTCGTGGGCTTATTTTATCGGGTGTTGGCCCCGGAACTTCGGCCATAAAAAGCTGCATTCCTCCAATTCCAAATACTGGAAGTATGGCGAGCGACAGAACGATAATTCCCATTCCTCCAAGCCATTGTGTCATGCTTCGCCAGAATAAAATGCCATGCGGTAAGGCTTCAATATCGTTTAAAACCGATGAGCCTGTGGTGGAAAAACCTGACATCGTTTCGAAAAAAGCATCAGTAAAACTGGGAATTGAACCGCTTATAATATAGGGAATGCTTCCAAAAAAGGAAAACACAATCCAAACCATCGAAACAATAATAAAACCTTCTCGTTTACCAATATCCTTTTTAGCTTTTGAAGTGCCTAAAACAATTGCTCCTCCAATTGCAAGGTTTATTCCTGCCGAAATTAGAAAAGCAAATATGTCGTGTTCTCCATAAATTAGGGCTACAGCCAGTGCCAAAAACATGGCAACTCCCTCAACAACTAATAAAAATCCAAGTACACGAAAAATAATCTTAAGATTCATCTTAATAGAAGTGTTTTTTTGTAAAAGCTAAGACGCTACTTGCATTGTTTTCATAATTCATGTCTGTTCCCAATTTATTTTACTCGCTTCATTTCCAAGTAACATTTGTTACTTAAAGAATTTTTCCAGCTTTTTGATTCCCGAAGGAAGTGTGAAAACAACAACTTTGTCGCCTTCCTGAATTTGAGTGTAACCATGAGCAATGTAGCCCATATTTCCACGAATTAAACCACCAATTTTTGCTTCTATGGGAAAATCTAAATCTTTAATTGGTTTTTGGGTAATTTTTGCCCCCGGTTTTGCAATAAACTCGAAAACTTCAGCATCTGAAGCGGTTAAACATTTCACTTTCGAAATTTCGGCGTTTAATGTAAAACGGTAAATATATCCTGCTGCAATTAGTTTTTTATTGAAAATAGAACCGATGTCCATGTTGTCGGCAAGACTCATGTAAGCCAGATTTTCAACTTCGGCAACGGTTCGGCGAACTCCAAATTGTTTTGCAAGGTGACAGCCTAAAATATTGGTTTCCGAGTTTCCTGTGGTAGCCACAAAAGCATCCATCTTTTCGATACCTTCTTCTTTTAAAAGGTCAAGATTACGTCCATCGCCGTTAATAACCAAAACGTTTTCGTATTTGTCGGCAATCTTTTCGCATCTCTCCAGACTCTCTTCAATAACCTTAATTCGGTATCCGTCTCCTAATTTCTCAATGGCTTTTTGTGCAATTCGGCTTCCACCCAAAAACATAATATTTTTAACGTTGAACAACTTTTTGCCGGTTAGATCGAATACATTTTTCTGTTCGGCCGGAGTTGTAATAAAATAAACTACATCGCCATTTTTTATGAAGTCGGTGCCTTTGGGAATTATGGTTTTGTTTTTGCGTTGAATGGCTACCACCAATAAATGCTGGTTTTCCTGTGATAATTCTTCGAAGGTTTTGTTTAAAATAGGTGCATTTTCACGAACCTTAATTCCTAACAATAGTAATTTCCCATGCGAGAATTCGATAATCTGACGTGTTCCGGTTTGTTTAACTGATGCAACAATTTCTTTTGCAGCCAAACTCTCGGGGTAAATTAACTCGTTAATTCCCAGGTTTTTCAGTTTTGTGCGATACCTTTCTTGTAGATATTCCTTGTTGTTAATTCGGGCAATTGTACGTCCAACCCCAAGATACGATGCCATTGAACAAGCCAGTACATTCCGTTCTTCGAAAGGCGTAACTGCAATAAACAAATCGGAATTTTCAAGATCGGTGCTTTTTAAATCGGTAAACGAGTGAGCCGAACCAGTAATGGCCATTAAGTCGACTTCGCTACTAATTCTCGAAAGCTTTTCTGGGGAGTCGTCCAAAAGTACGATATCGTGGTTTTCGTTAGTTAGCATTCGTGCTAAATGCGTTCCAACTTCGCCGGCACCGGCAATTACAACTTTCATCTGTCTGTCATTATTTAATGAGGCAAATTAATGTATTAAGTTCAGAACTACAATTGAAAAGTCGTTTTTTGTAGGTGAAACTGACCTTAAATTTAACATACAAAAATACAATAAATGGCTTACTATAGCTTGTTTAATTGCCAGATATTTTATGAGAGAGGAAAGTTAGAATGGAAATTGAAATTGGGAAGGAAATCCTGCATCGCATTTTGTGTTTCTACCATTTTTCGCAAAATGCTCCTGCTGTTTTTAAGGAATGAATTTGTTGATTCGTGCTATTCGAGTTAATATATCCAGTCGAAATTACTTTTGTTGTTGCTTTAATGTCCGGTTTTTGAAACCGGAAGTTGTTGGGAGTAATGAGATAGTTGGGCAAAATGTTGGGCACAAGATTCTTTTGTTTGTTTTCGAGCAAGATTGTTTTTCCATTGAAGTAGAGAATTCCATTTTTTAGATAGAGAAAATCGTCTTCAAAAACTTCATCGGAATTAATAAAGATTGGTTCCGTCAGTCTCTTTTTGCGTATTATGTCCTGGATTTGACGGCTCAGAAAATCACCCGTTTTAATCTCTTGCTCTGAAATTACGTAGTTTTTTCTACCGTGAATAAGCTGAAAAGAGATATTAGAAGCGTTATTGAAAACAATTAGTTCGCTGCTTTTATGTTGTCGATAATTTTCGGACAATATCGAAACAGTGAAAAATAAAAATGAGAATAAAGCTAATTTTAAAGGTAGTGCGCGCTTGTTTTTTATGAAATAAAAAGTGAAAAATACGAAGCTAATTAGAAATAAGAGTTCGATAGGATGAATCGAAAAATCCAACGTAGAATATGGCAAAGATTCAATCCATTGTAAAAGGCCATAAACCAATTTGATAATCCATTTAATACAAAAAGCAATACCAAGGGTTAGGAAAGGGATTTTTGAGAAAATAAGCAAGGCAATTCCCAAAGGAATTAGAGCCATGGCCGCAGGTATTACAATTAGATTTGTTAATCCAAAATAAACCGGGAATTGATTGAAATAATAGGCCGACAATGGAAAAGTTGCAATTTGTGCGGCTAGAGAAACACATAATAGATTCCAGAAAAATTTAAGAATTTTATTTTTCACCGGCCAAAGGCGTGCAAGTCTGGGTTGCAAATAAACAATTCCAAAAACAGCAGCGTACGACAGTTGAAATCCAACTTCGGAAATATTGTTAGGGTTTAACAACAATAAGAATAAAGCTGAAGCAGCCAGGGAATTGTAAATGCTGGCTTTTCGTTGAATATTATCGGCAATAATTAGAATGGTAAACATGGTTGATGCACGGAGAACGGATGGCGACAATCCAGTGATAAAAGCAAAACTCCAGAGTAAAAGAATTGATGTCGTAATAAAAAGATACGTGCCTGTTTTTCGTAAGCGAAGAAATCCAAACAAGTATGAAAAAATCAAAAATAGAATTCCTACGTGTAAACCCGAAACTGCTAAAATATGCATAGCCCCAGCCGCAGAGAAAATACGTTTGGTCTCAGGTTCCAAATCGCGTTTGTAGCCTAAGGTTAATGCCGAAAGAATTTCAGTTTCGTTATGGCCCAAGTTTTGATTTCGGTATATTTGAAGTAGTTTCTCACGTAGTAGCTCAGCATAAGTTAATAGGTTTTTAGAATGAAGATTTGTGTTTTTCCAATCAGCCGATTTTAAATATACTTGCCGGTAAATACGTTTGTTTTTTAGGTACGCTTTGTAGTCGAAACTGTAGGGTGTTCCGAAATTGCTTATTAATGTTGGCGATGATTTTATCAGAATTTGATCGCCGGCTTGCAGGTTCTCTGCATCTGGAGACTTTTCAAAATAAACCAGCGTTTTTTCCTTGCGTGTAACGGTGGTGTTCTGTGTTTGTAGAGCAGAAATGCTAAGCAGGGATTTATACGAGTTTGGTTTCTCCTGTGGTTTTTCCAGAACTGTTGCTACAGAAAAGCTTTTTTGAACGAAAGGAATTTGTGTGTTGTGATTAGAGTAAAAAGCACTTCCAAGAAAAAGGTATAACAAAAGTATACAGCTTCCGAAGATTGGCTCAATTTTATACGAATACCACTTGTTTAAGAAAATAAGAACTGCAGCTACAAGCAATGCAGAAATCACCCCAATAATTGTATTATATTCAAAATAATAACAAAGAATAATTCCGAAAGCAAAAGCTAAAGTTATTCTTAGAAAGGTTATTTTTTGAAAAGTAGTATCCAAAGTGTTCGCTTGAAGGATTAATC
>JAUVDE010000079.1 GCA_030595485.1 Draconibacterium sp. | reverse complement strand
TTAAAAAACAGAAACTTCTTAAAGTTACTTGACTTCTCAAGCAAAGAAATAAACTTTTTACTGGAGCTTTCGGAAAACTTGAAAAAGGCAAAATATGCAGGTACAGAGCAGCCACAACTGAGCGGTAAAAATGTTGCTCTTATTTTCGAAAAAGCATCAACACGAACGCGTTGTGCCTTTGAAGTAGCCGCCTACGATCAAGGAGCAAAAGTTACCTATCTAGGGCCATCCGGTTCGCAAATTGGCCAAAAAGAATCGATGAAAGACACCGCCCGTGTTTTAGGTCGAATGTACGACGGAATTGAATACCGTGGTTTTGGTCAGAACATTGTGGAGGAACTTGGAAAATACGCGGGAGTACCTGTGTGGAATGGATTAACCAACGAGTTTCACCCGACACAAATTTTGGCTGACTTTTTAACCATGAAAGAGCATTCGAACAAGCCACTATCTGAAATAAAATTCTGCTATTTGGGCGATGCACAAAACAACATGGGTAACTCACTAATGGTGGGCGCTGCAAAACTGGGAATGGACTTTCGTGCTGCCGCTCCTGCTGAATGCCAACCAACTGATGAGCTACAAGCACAATGTCGTGAAATTGCAGCACAAACCGGTGGAAAAATTACCATTACCGACGATGTTTCCAAGGCTGTTAAAGGTTGTGATTTCCTTTACACTGATGTTTGGGTATCGATGGGTGAAGCCGATGAAGTTTGGGCCGAGCGTATCAAACAACTTCTGCCCTATCAGGTAAACAAAAAAGCCATGGATTTAACCGGAAACCCAAATGTAAAATTCTTACACTGTTTGCCGGCATTCCATAACCGCGAAACAAAAGTTGGTGAAGAAATTTTCAAAAAATTTGGCATTGAAGCCATGGAAGTTGACGAAGAAGTATTTGAAAGCAAAGCTTCAGTTGTTTTCGATCAGGCGGAAAACCGTATGCACACCATTAAAGCAGTGATGGTAGCAACACTTGCCTAATTATATACCTGTTAATAAAGCACCACTCAATTTATTTTGGATGGTGCTTTTTTGTGAGCTATTATTAACCCCATTTCATCAAATGATAAACAGAACTACAAAAATAACATAAGCCCAATTCTCTTATTATCGAGGCGTAATTGACCACATCTGTTTTTTGGATTTTGCTTCCAATTTGGTAACTTGCTAGTTACAAGGACGTAAAACAAACATTTAAAACCCATTACGATGTTAAGAATTTGGGCAGGATTCTTTATCCTATTTGCTTTATTCGGATGTTCAGAATTAACAGAACCATGTATTATTGAAAATGCAACGGCCGTTGTAGGTGAATGCCAGACTGATTCTACTTACATTCTCACCTTAGACTTTACAGCCCGAAATTCAACTAACGATTATTTTGATTTATTCGACCGAGAAAACAATTCGATCGGCTACTTCAGTCTTGCCGAATTACCACTAACAATAGAAAGTTTTGCACTTTTGGGGAAAGACTTTGACTATCTGCAGATCTGTATAAATGACAACAAAGACTGTTGTGAAGAGATAGAATTTGAAGCACCCGATTGTTCGCATAAAAAATGCAAAGTCAGCGAACTCAAAATCACAACAGGAGAATGTGCTGAAGAAAATACTTACCAACTAACACTTGATTTTGACCATGCGAATGCCGGCAATGATTTCTTTGATGTTTTTGTGAGAGAAAATAAACGGATTGGAACCTATAAATTGGCTGACCTTCCGATTACAATCGAGAATTTTGAAAGCAGTGGGAATGAATATGATTTCATGAAAATATGCATTAACGACAATGAAGAATGCTGCAAAGTTGCTGAGTTTAAAGCTCCTGACTGTCAGCCTGAAGTTTGTGAAATTGGGGAACTTGCGATTGACCCCGGTGAGTGTACCGGTGAAAACACCTATAATCTAACTCTAAATTTTGACCACGCTAATGCCGGCAACGAACACTTTAATGTTTATGTGAGAGACAATAAGCTAATTGGAACTTATAAACTGGCTGACCTTCCGATTACAATCGAGAATTTTGAAACCAGTGGAAATGAATATGATTTCATAAAAGTATGTATTAAAGACCAGAAAGAATGCTGTAAAGTAGCTGAATTTAAAGCTCCAAAATGCGAAAGTCAAATGTGTGAAATAAGCAAGCTCAATTTAACATCGGGTGCTTGTCAAACGGACAGTACTTACAGCTTAACGATAAATTTCGATTACAAAAATCCGGGGAATGACCTATTTGAAGTTTACACCCGAAACAACAGTTACATTGGCTATTTCAGACTTGACGAACTACCACTTACAATTAAAGACTTCAAGAAAAGTGGTCTGGATTACGATTACATAAAAGTTTGCATTAACGACCAGGAAAACTGTTGTAAGGAAGAAGAAATACTTTCTCCGAAATGTGAATAAGAATGATGAATTCAACCACTACCAAAACTATCTAAGCGGCGAATCTGGTTCATTTTTAAAAAAAGCATACATTATTTGGTCAACAAGCCAAGCCCATAGTTTGGCTACCAAAACAATTGCTTTTCCATCCCAAAACGAAATTATCATTTTACGGCGTCGATTTTTAATGGCACGGTACATTATAGCTGCACAACGTTCCGGCGACATCATTTTGCTTTCGT
Source organism: Draconibacterium sp. (assembly GCA_030595485.1). Taxonomy (GTDB): domain Bacteria; phylum Bacteroidota; class Bacteroidia; order Bacteroidales; family Prolixibacteraceae; genus Draconibacterium. The sequence goes on along the minus strand of JAUVDE010000079.1, from coordinate 7,694 downwards.
CGCGTGGTGTACTACCTTGGTGACTACCATCTGAAACCAACGCTGATTCCCTAATTTCGGAAGCCGTAAATCCTGGTGCTGCCACCAACACATGCAAACCTGCTCTCAGGTATTCAATTCGAACAGTATCGAGGAAACCACGAACTGCAAATTTAGAGCCTGAATAACCTGTTCTTCCGGGTAAACCAATATATCCGCCTGTAGATATTACCCCTACAACTGACCCCTTTTGTTTTAACACATGAGGCAATGCATATTTGGTACAATACACTGTTCCCCAATAATTAACATCCATTAAACGACGCAAAACTTCCGTTTCTACATCGATAAATGCAGCGCGCATCGAAATGCCTGCATTATTAATCATTATGTCAATTCGCCCAAATTTCTCAATAGCCTTTTCAATCAGATTTTTGCAATCCTCTTCAATCGACACATCAGTTTTAACGGGTAAAACCTCAACGTTGTCCAGTTGTAATTGTAGTTCTTGCAAACGCTCTATTCGTCGGGCTGCCAATACCAATTTATATCCTTCAGCAGCATATTTTTCAGCCAATGCTTTACCTATTCCTGATGAAGCTCCGGTTATTACAACAACTTTGTCTTGCATAAAAATATATTGAAAACTACGGTTTAGAGTCAGTAAAAATTAAAATGCCAAAATACGCATTTTTCTGATTTATGAGCTGTGTAGTGGGCAGAATAAATAATAAGAATTTTACTTGGGTCTATTTAAACAACTTTTTCAAACCTTTTCCAAGTTGGTCGAGCGACTTTTTCAGGTCATCCTTGGTAGCATCGGTAACTGCTTTTTGTGTTTCACTCAAGTCCAGACTCACCTTAGCACCGTCAACAGGCCCATTAATATTTACACCTGCCGGAAGCATCTTAATTTTCTCATTCCCAGGAATTATTTTCAGAAACTTCTCGATATCGGAACCAAATAATTCGCGTTCTACTTTAAAATCTAAACGCATATCTAATAAACTTTGTGCATTTAAACTACCTGCAATTCTAGTTTCCTGACCGATAATCTTAGTGGTAAAAGGTCGTAAAATCAGGTTTCCATCTTCTACAGTAAAACTGGCTTTAAAATCATCTATTGTTACATTTCTTAATTTCTCTTTTTTCAAAATTCCACTTAACTGGTTAAACAAAGGCGAATCTTTTAACTCCAGATTTTTAGTACTTAACAAGCCTTTACCAGTAGCTGTTGCCGGAATTAGTTTTAACTGCGGACTTAAACGGCCAGTCATCTTCATATCTGAACTTAAAGTACCGGTACTGTTACCCGCCACTGGCATAATGTTTCGAATGCCCGACAAGGTTTTATACATTAAAGGAATATCGAAAGTCGAAATATCAACGCCAACATCAAATATTGGCTGATTTTGTGATGTGTTTTTATACGAACCATTCATTTTTAGCTCACCATCGAGCATGTGCATATTTAAATTTTTCAACACTACTTTCTCATTTACCGCACGAATCGAACCTTTTATTCCGGTAATAAGCAAACGATCGAAAACAACATTCTGAATATTGGAATTAAACTGAATATCAATATTTTTTGGAACATCGAAGGCAAGCACATCGTTACTTACATTTTCGGTAGCCTTGTTTTGAGTTTGGTTTTGAGCCGGAGCTATTTCTTTGGCTGGTTTTACTTGTAAACGCAACAATTCATTCAAATTCACCATTTGCGAATTCAGTTGCAAGCTACCCTGTAAAACACCATCTTTTAAAAAGTAGTTGAGGTAATTCGACACTTTACCCGTCAAACTGAAATCACTTTGTCCCACTTTCATATTAAACTTTTGAAGGTTAATACTTTTGGGAGAAAAGTCGAGTTTTCCCTGCGGTACAATAATAGGCCGGGTAAGTTCCGCCGATTGATACACAAAATTAGTTAGCAAAACTACGCCATCCGATTTAATTTTGTCGTAGGCCTCAGCCTCCACATCCGAATAATTCCCTTTGGCAAAAAGGTTGGCATCAATCACTCCCGACATGTTTACACTATCCAAGGGTAGCGCATCTTTTAAATGGTTCAGATTTATTTTTCCGATAAAAGTACCATCAAAATACGGGTCGGAAACCGGATTCTTAACTTTTAATGAGAAATCCACCGGATTATTTTTTATTTCAGCATGTGCTTCCTTTACCCTAATCTCCATTAAATCGAGTTCGCCCTGTGGTTTCGAAATAGCAATGTCAGCTTTTATATTTTTAATGTCTTCGGGCATATCGCTATACTGAAAATTACCATTCATAATTTTCATTAACAGCTTAAATTCAGGATAATTCTCGTCAATATAAAAACCGGTAATTTTGCTTGAAATAGTTGCCGATCCCTTGGTTTTAATGTCTTTCAAATATTCTTCGTAAACCGGTGGCACCAAGGCCAAAAAGTTCTCGAAATCCGACTCTTTTGTTTTTAAATCTAGATTAAGGAATGTGGTATCAGAAGGAATTTCAATGCTTCCGGATAACTCCAAAGGCAAACGATTTACCATCAATTCATTTTCGGCAATGGTAAACTTCATTTGGTCGAAATCCACATCCAACAAAGTACGAATGTTTAAGGCCGTTTTAGAAATATAGTTAACGCCACTTTGCTGAACATTAAGATTGGCAACCGTTCCTTCAGTTTTTAGCTGTGTTGAATTACCATACATACTTCCTGAAATACCAAAATCAATATCAGAAAGTTCCATTTTTGTTTTTGCAAGTTTATCATGATAAACAAATTCAGCATCCCTAATTTCAATTTTCTCCAATTGAAGGTGAAACTCATCCGTTTCGGCAACGGAGCTTTTGCTGTCTACCGATGAGCCAGCGCTCGATGCCGGAGCCACATCCCAGTTCGCATTTCCCGATTCGGCCACCAATAAATTCACTTTGGCTTTATCTAAAACAACTTCCTCAATGTTCATTGCCGACTTTTTAAACAATGATGACAAGTCCATTTTAGTGCGTACCAAAGCAATATTCAGTAAAGTATCGTTTTCAAATTCTCCTTTACCCTTTATCATTACCTCGTAAAACTCAACCGTTGCCTGAGGAAAATTTTTAAACAAAAAAAGCTTCAAGTCGGCAAATTCCACTTCCGCATTAAGTTGTTTGTTTAAGGTATTCTTTCCAAGCTCAATTAAGTTTTGTTTGAAAAAGATTGGGATTGCCAAGAGACAACCAATCAACAATACGATAATTACAAGGAATATTATAAGAGCTTTCTTCATGTTCATCTGTTTTCTGGCGCTAAAATACGGAATTGAAACGCAAAGCGAAGTTAGAAATTGTTAAAAAAGGTAGAAGTTCGAAGTCGGAAGCTACCCATGTGTCATTTCGAACCGAGGAACGAGCGTGAGAAATACGTAGCACTTTTGCTTCTATGTTAATGAATTCTCGCTTTGCTACCTATGACAGATTAATAATTTAGAACCTGAAACAAGTTCAGGTTGACATCCCTTGCTTAATTTACTATTGCTTTGAAACGTCATGCTGAACTTGTTTCAGCATCTCTATTAATTACTCATTATGTCTATTTTAAAAATTAGGTAGGCTGTCGAAATGACACCAAACTACAATTCCCCTAAAACTATTCGCCGTAACAATTGCAATGCCGTTTGCCCCGAGCGTACAATATTTCGTTCGCGGTGTTTACCTACAAAAGTGAATTTTTGTGCGTATGTTTTAGTTGGACCGGTAATGGCAATCCAAACCGTACCCACAGGTTTTTCTTCTGTTCCTCCGTCTGGGCCAGCGATTCCGGTGGTGGCTATGGCATAATCGGCACTCATTACCCGTTTTACACCTTCAACCATTTCAATGGCAACCTCCTGGCTAACGGCACCAAACTGCTCCAACTTTTGTGGGCTAACTCCCAATACCTTTTCTTTTATTTCGTTTGAATAAGAAGTTACAGAACCATTGTAATATGCAGAACTCCCCGACACGGAGGTAATTAAATGCGAGATATAACCACCCGTGCAACTTTCAGCAACGGCTAGTGTTTGTCCTCTTTCAACCAGCATTCGGCCAATTACTTCAGCCATGGTTTCAGTATCGTATCCAAATATAGCTTCCGGAATAATTTCTTGTAGACTTCCAATTTCCTTTTCCACATCAGCTTTTAAAGCGGCCTCGTTCTCCCCCATTGCCGACAAACGTAAACGTACTGCCATTGGATTTGGCAAATAAGCCAGTTTAATATGTTCCGGCAAGGCGTCTTCCCAACTTTCAATACGCTCAGCCAGCATCGATTCTGGGATACCCTGTGTTAAAACCGTTTTATGAAAAATGGCTTTTGTTTTGCCGGTTTCGCGCAGCCTTGGTAGCACCTCAAATTCAAGCAAATATTTCATTTCGAAAGGCACGCCGGGCATCGACACAAAAATGGTATCGTTTTGCTCGAACCACATTCCGGGTGCAGTACCCATTTTATTATACAAAACCGTGCAGTTTTCGGGTAACATCGCCTGGTCGCGGTTTAACTTATTCATGTCGATTCCACGATGGCTAAAACGCTCGATAATGGTATCTAAAGTTGGCTTATGAAATGTAAGTTTAGTGTTAAAACACTCGCAAAGTGCATCCCTTGTAATGTCGTCTTTAGTTGGCCCCAAACCACCGGTTATTATCACCAAATCAACATTTTTTTCTGCACCTTTAATCGCTTCAATTATATGATCGTGGTCATCGCGCACCGATGTTATCTGATATATTTCAATACCACTCCTATTAAACTGTTCGCCAATCCAAGCTGAATTGGTATCTACAATTTGTCCGATTAAAATTTCGTCGCCTATGGTAATTATTTCTGCTTTCATTGTAAAAAGTTAGAAGCACGAAGCTGGAAGTATTCCGCTGCACGTATTTGACAGGGATAAAATTCCATTTTGTTTGATGCTTTCTCAATTTTAAGGGCTAAAGCCCATTGTGTTCTTTTATGTTCAGCCCTTAATCTCTTTTCTATTCAAAGTTCTTTAAAAATGCCAAACGCTGCAATAATGTTGGGTGCGAATAATGAAAAAACACATAACGTTTATGTGGCGTTAAATTGCTCAGGTTATTTACCGATAGTTTTTTAAGTGCACCTGCCAAGGCTTCGGGTTTGTAGTTTTCGGCAGCAAAACGGTCGGCCTGGTATTCGTTTTTGCGCGAAAGCATATTCATAAAAATACCTGTAAAAAAAGAGATGGGTGAATACAGCACACCAAAGGCAACCATGCCAATATGGAAATTAGGCACGTCGACACCAAGCGCCTTGCTTAAGTTCGGGTTGTTAATCAGCAAACCAAAAATAAAAAGTACGATTGCCGTTTGAGCCAAGCCAATTAACAAACCTTGTACCACGTGTTTCTTTTTGTTATGCCCAATTTCGTGCGCCAAAACCGCCACCAGCTCTTCGGTATTTAAATCATTTATTAGAGTATCGTATAAAACAATGCGTTTTTTTGATCCTAAACCCGTAAAATAAGCATTGGCTTTTGTCGAGCGTTTTGAACCGTCGATCACAAAAATATTGTCGAGTTTAAAACCTACTTTTTTTGAAAAAGTAGAAATGGCATCGCGTAATTCACCCTCTTCCAAAGGCGTTTGTTTATTAAAAAGTGGCACAATTAGGTTGGAATAAAACATGGCCATAAAAATGGAAAAAGCAGAAACAACTACCCAAACATAAATCCAAAACATATTGCCTGTTTTTTGATAGATAAAAATGACAAGCGCCAGTAAACCTCCGCCAATTAGAGCACTTACCAGCCAACCCTTAAGTTTATCGAGCACAAATATTTTAGGCGTAGTTTTGTTAAAACCATATTTCTCTTCAATTTTAAAGGTGTCGTAAATGTCAAATGGCGTGGTTAAGATGTCGGAAGCGAACATTATTATTCCGAAGAAAATAAATGCGGCTAAAATGGAATTTTCGGTAAAACCCCATGCCCAGCCATCGACCAAAGCAAAGCCGTAAAATAAAAACATACACAAGGTTAGCACCATGCTAAAACTACTCGTTAGCATTCCAAATCGGTGATTTTCTTTTTGGTAAGCCTGTTGTTTTTTATATTTCTCCTCGTCGTAAATTCCTTTTACCTCCTCCGGAATTGTGTCGCTCCACTTTGTGGTATTCAAATAATCGAGGTATTTTTCAAACAAAAAATCGAGAACCAGAATCCCGATGATAATCCAGAATAATATTTCGTGCATGTCGCTTTCGTAAATTTTAGGATGGCAAAGATAAAAGAAAGAAGTATTTGTGGGCAATGTTTACTGTTCTGAGTTTAAAGATTGAAGGGATTGATAAAACCTGAATCAATCTTTCTTTTCAATCTGTATTCAATCTGTATTCCCCGAATCAATCTGTCACCCCATAAATTACCAGGTGCCAGCTGGAGCAAATAAAAAATCGGTGGGGATATCAAGGTCGTATAAATATTGATGTGCTTTAGATTCTTTCTTACAAAATGGTTCTATTAGTTTCAGCATATTTTCATAGCTTTCCAATGTAAGAATACAAAAAAAGTTTTCATTATCGGGACTTAATATTCCTTCATCGTTTGGAAATAAACCTAGAATAAGGTTACAATTACGTCTTTCAATAAATTCAATCTTCGACAGGTCGAGCCTACATTTATTCTGAATAATTATCTGTTTGATTAAGGCACTAAATTTAATCGCTTCCGATTTATCGAAGTTGTATAAACGAACAACATTATCACCGTAATCATTTATATTATCTATATAGTCGAGTTCCATTTATCTTTAATTTTAATACAAGCGCCAAGGGTTCGGCCATGCGCAATACGAGGTCAAAAGTACAAAACTTTCAAACGCTCTGCTCCTCCAAATTTATTATTCATGTCTTTTAAAAAAGATAGTTAACTAAATCATGATGTATTGAATATACCGAGATTCAAATTTAGAATAGAATTCTAAAAAAGAATTAAGTTTTGGTCGGAAGTCAGAAGACGGAAGAAAAAAATTAACCTTTTATATTTCTCAACTTCGGTCTCCCGTCTTCAGTCTTCGTTCAAAAAAAATGAAATTTATAGAAACTTAAGTAGCTGCAATAAAACTACAGGGTTTTAATCCTGAATTTGAAATTAATTCTATTTGATGTTTCGTACGCACCGCACGTAATTGTAAACGTAACGCACATCGCCCTGTGGCCCATGAAACTGTGGATAGTTTTGTTGACTTCCGCTTTTTGGGTCGCTGCGTTGGCAACCTGCTCCATGCACATCCATTAAAGTACCGCGCATTTCCCCAAGCCCTTCGCCAAATGCAATATAAGCTGCTCCCGAATACGGATTGGGTCCATCTAAATGTGTTGTACCGGTCCAAAAGAAAGGGTAATGCCCCGTATTTCCTTCCGGATCTTCTATTTCAGTGGTTTCAAAAATGGGATTTATAGCGGGTGTGCTTGTGGTTTGCGGCGAGCGTGAATAATCAACTATACTTTGAAGCTCTTTGGCATTTGGTAGGCGCCAATCGGTGTATCCCGCCAATTTATTGCCCTCGGCAAATTCCAGGGCTTCCTGCCAATCGCGTGCTGTACCGTCGTCGGCAGTTTGCCACATTAACCCGGTGGCAACATCGCTTATTGTACCATCTCCATTATCTATATAGTTATTTTTGCCATAGGCTGCATTGCCCCGCACCAGTCGAAAATACATGAGATTCGCACTTCC
>JAUVDE010000431.1 GCA_030595485.1 Draconibacterium sp. | reverse complement strand
GTATGTAAAAAAAATAAATCCTGCGACCAACAAACATTTCCCCGAATACAATTGGGTTTGGAGTCCGCAAGGCGTAATAAACATGCACTATCCCGAACGCTGGAGCATGGTGCAATTTTCCAATATTCCACAGAGCCAGGTAAAAGAAACCTTCCAACTACCCACCGAAGAGAAATTTGCCAAATACCTTTGGTTACTTCATTATAAACAAAGATTGTTCAGAACCGAATTTGGAGTTTACTCACCCACAATCGCTCGCCTTCAATTACCCGACTCAGGTATTGAAGACGGTGTTACGTTTCAATTGGAACTTAAAACCGACGTGCGCAAATACGAGGCAATCCTCACAACTCAAAATGGAATGGAAATTTCGATTAACCAAGAGGGTTTATTTAAAGTGCTTAGCTATTAACTTCTAAGTTCTTTGAACACTGAACATTAAACTCTAAACTTTTTTCTTACTTTTGCAGCCCGAAATTTAGGCACAGGTAATAGAAAATCCTGTGCGACAGTATAAACTTAGCAGGTGGCATCACCCTGCGCTTAAAATTAAAAAAATGCAAAACGAATTACTATGGCTAGCCATGTTGCTGGTAAATTTTCTGCTTATTATTTTAGCCTACCGTTTATTCGGTAAATGGGGATTAATCATGTGGATTCCCATCTCTGTAATTGTTGCCAATATTCAGGTTATTCAAACTGTTGAGCTCTTTGGTTTGATAGCAACCTTAGGTAACATTGTTTATGCCTCATCTTTCTTAGTAACTGATATTCTCTCGGAAAACTACGGCAAAGAAGAAGCAAAAAAGGCAGTTTGGATTGGCTTTTTCAGCTTAATCTCAATGACACTTATAATGAACCTGGCTTTGCAGTTTTTGCCACTCGAAGGCGACGAATTTGCAGGTATTGCGCACGAAGCAACCAGCACCATTTTTAGCTTAATGCCACGAATTGCCATTGCAAGTTTAGCTGCTTATATGCTTTCGCAGCGCCACGATGTTTGGGCTTATCATTTCTGGAGAAAGCGATTCTCAAAAGACAATCAAATTTGGTTGCGTAACAATTTAAGCACAGCTGTCTCGCAATTAATCGACAGTACTGTTTTTGTGGTAATAGCCTTTTGGGGGGTGTTCGAAACCGCTATGTTATTAGAAATATTTATAACCACATACCTACTTAAATTTGTGGTTGCCGCTGCCGATACTCCTTTTGTTTATTGGGGCAAAAGTATTTTCAAAAAGAATAAATTCTGGATGGAATAAAACATTATGCTGAGGTGCACTGCAGTTCATCTCAGCATAATTTAGTTTATTATATCCTTTATTTTACGCCACATATCGTTATGGAAATTTACAGGAACCAAGGCATTGTCGGGCGCTTCTCCAAATCTGATAACAACTATATTTTCACTTGGAGCAACATCGATAAACTGACCATTTCTCCCTACTGCGGCATATAAATCGGGTGGCGCACTGCTTGACAACGAAATATTAAATGATTTTGGAAGCCCGGGAAATATTATAGATGATTTGCCATTTAACCAGCACAAATACCCATAAGATGGATTTAAGTTTTGAGAAGAATTAACCATGGAATTGAAATAGCCTTTGTCCCTCATAATTTCCACGTCATCCCAATCGCCTCTATTCAACATCAGTAATCCGAAACGAGCAGCATCGCGGGCAGTACTCCAATATACATTATTGTCGCCCGAATGTAACCACGTGCCGTTCATCCCAATTTTCGATTCTATTTTTTCATCAGTAAAATCATTGTACGATTGTTTCGCTGACACAGTTATTACTGATTCCAGCAGCGTATAAGTTGCATTGTGGTAAAGCCATTGTGTTCCGGCGTCTGCTTTATATTGCAAACAATTTGGCTCGGTGCAGTCGGAATTTGAAACACCATAATCCAAACCGGTGGTCATGGTAAGCTGGTGTTTTACCCGTATTAAATCTTCTTTGGCCAATGGCAAACTGGTCCAGTTGTTACCCAAATAATCCGATGTTTTATTATCGATATTTAGCAAACCATCTTCTTGTGCCAAGCCAACCAAAAAAGCAGTAAGTGTTTTTCCTGCTGATGCCCAATACCACATTGTGTTTTTATCGAATGATATCGTATTCAGAATATTTCTTCCCCAATATTTTTCCAACACAATTTTGCCATCTTTTAGCAAAATGAATGCGCGAGTAGAATTTTGTGAAAGAAAATCATATAACTCATCAGTTGCTGCTCCGTTCCAATTTAAGCTTTCAAGTGTGCTTGTTTTCCAAAGGTCTGAACCGATTGGCGGGAAATAAAATTTCGATTCAATTTCGGGTTCAGTTTCCTCATTCCCACAAGCCAATATACCAATGAATAAAAGCAGAAGTAAGAAATTTTTCATTTCTATAAAATTATATTCCTACAGTTTTCAATTTAGGTCTATTTGTTTGAGATCACAAACCGATATCTAAATAAACAGTTTGCCTACTACTTCAAATTCTCTTCGAACAACTTAAATATACGTTTGTATTCGTCGGTCCAGCTACTGGGTTCGCGAAAACCATGTGGCTCGACCGGGTAAACGGCCAGTTCCCAGTTTTCTTTGCCCAACTCGATTAGGCGCTGCGACAGGCGAACAATATCCTGAAACTGCACATTGTCGTCGACCATTCCGTGGCACATTAGCAAAGCACCCTGCAGACCTTCGGCAAAATAAATGGGCGAACTTTTTACAAAGGCAAGGCTATCCTCAACTGGCGTATTTAAAATATTGGCAGTGTAACCGTGGTTGTAGTGCGCCCAATCGGTTACCGAACGCAAAGCACCACCGGCAGCAAATACATCGGGATGATTAAACATTGCCATAAGCGTAATAAAACCGCCATACGAACCGCCGTATAAACCAACGCGTTCGGGCGAAACATCATATTTATCGACCAAAAACTTTGCGCCGTCGACATTGTCGGAAAGGTCTTTTCCTCCCATCCAACGATAAATTCCGGTGCGCCAATTACGACCATATCCAGCACTGGCACGGTAGTCGATATCAAGTAC
>JAUVDE010000150.1 GCA_030595485.1 Draconibacterium sp. | reverse complement strand
ACTGGTCGAAACTGTAAATGTTCCAAATAATACCTTGTGCGAAAATCTTATGCTCGTACATGGCAAGTAATGCACCCAAAGCGCGCGGCGTTAATTGTTTTAACAGTATTGAGTTGGTAGGGATATTTCCCATAAATACTTTAAACGGAGTAAGTTCCTTAACTTCGGCGTCGGTTTTACCCACAGCTTCTAATTCAGCAACTACTTGTTCTTCGGTTTTACCAACCATCATTGCTTCGGTTTGAGCAAAAAAGTTAGCCAATAATTTTGGATGATGATCGCTAACCTTATTGTGGTTAACTGCCGATGCAATAAAATCGCAAGGAATTAACTTGCTTCCCTGGTGAATTAACTGGTAAAAAGCATGCTGACCATTTGTTCCCGGCTCACCCCAAATAATTGGTCCGGTTTGATAATCCACTTGCTCACCGTTACGGTCTACACATTTTCCGTTACTTTCCATGTTCCCTTGCTGGAAGTAGGCAGAAAAACGGTGCATGTACTGGTCGTAAGGTAAAATAGCTTCGCTTTCGGCTCCGTAGAAATTATTATACCAAAGCCCGATTAGCGCTAAAATTACCGGTATATTTTTATCAAAACTGGCTTCCGAAAAGTGCTTATCCATTTCGTGCGCACCATCTAATAACTCAATATAGTTGTCGTAACCAACTCCTAACATAACCGATAAACCAATTGCCGACCACAAAGAATAACGTCCACCTACCCAGTTCCAAAAACGGAACATATTGTCTGTGTCAATTCCGAAAGCAGCAACCGATTCGGCATTAGTAGAAACAGCCACAAAGTGTTTAGCTACATGCTCCAATTCGTTTGCAGTTGCCAAAAACCAGTCTTTTGCCGAGTTGGCATTAGTCATGGTTTCCTGCGTTGTAAATGTTTTCGAAGCAACAATAAATAAAGTTGTTTCAGGATTTACAGCTTTTAACGTTTCTGCAATGTGTGTTCCATCAACATTCGAAACAAAGTGTAAATTCAATTGGTTTTTGTAAGGTTTTAAAGCCTCGGTTACCATCAATGGCCCAAGATCCGAACCACCAATACCAATATTTACAATATCGGTAATTGCTTTTCCTGTATAACCTTTCCACTCGCCCGAAATTACTTTATCGGTAAACCCTTTCATTTGGTCGAGTACGGCATTTACTTCCGGCATTACATCTTCGCCATCAACAATAATTGGCGTGTTGCTACGGTTACGCAAAGCGGTGTGAAGCACAGCACGGTTTTCGGTAACATTTATTGCCTTACCCGAATACATGGCCTCAATTGCTTCTTTCAAACCACATTCTTCAGCCAACTCAACTAAAGTTGCTTTTACCTCATCGTTCACAATGTTTTTCGAGAAGTCAATCAGAATATCTTCAAATTTCAACGAGTATTTTTCAAAACGATCGGCATCAGCTGCAAAAAGTTCTTTCATGTGCGTGCCTTCAAACTCGAAGTAAATCTCTTCCAGTTTGTTCCAGGCTTTAGTTTCAATCGGATTAATCTTTGGTAACATATATCTTTTTTTAGTCGGAAGCTGGAAGCACGAAGTTGGAAGAATCCAAGAACTGTACTCTGCTCTCCGTTAATTAATATTTCGTTTTAACAGATACAAAGATAATCTATTCTGAGGATTGCTGTAGAAAGTTTTGCTTAGGTTAATGTTGGGTTAAGAAAAAGGCACTTCCCTATTTATCTTTTTTAGCGCAATGAGCTTTTAGAAAAATATATAACATTAAAAGAGCTACTTACCATTAATACTTCATTTGTCCGTTCTGCCCAATGTTGATGACAAGAGTTACGATTAAAGAATTATTTTGCCTTTGGACGAAGCAAAGTAAGTATTAGTGCCGTAGTAGCAAACAAAAATCCACTAAAGGCAAAAGCACAATATACCATGTTTGACCAATGCTCCAACTTTGCAAAAAAACTAATAAATATTAGCGCTGATCCCAGCACTAAAAAGGTGATGACAAGTGTTTTTCGGGTTTTAGACATAATGTAAAATCTAAAGTTTAACATCGTAAATCTAATAAAATTTATGAAACTGGCGACTCTATTCAATATAATGCTGAAATTTCCAGCCCAGTCAAACTCAAAATTATCAACGTCTTAGGTCAATGAAAAAATGATTTTAAGGAGTTAGCAATTTAGCTGTGTTCTTTTTTATATTTGCACCCACAAAACGAGCTACAGCATGAATTTCTTATCAAGACGATAAATCAGTATTCAAGCTATTGCCAAATAACTAATCTAGACGAATCAGATGAATTCGAAAACGTATAAAGGTTACCTTTTTGCCTTAATTGCTACACTTGCATTTTCAAACGTATATATTTTTAGTAAGGTTGCTCTTAACGAAATTCATTTAGCCCAGTTTGGAATTTACTGGTGTGCCATTGGTGTATTTTTTAGTTTGCTTTTTGCGCTAAAAAATAAAAAACTAGGACAAATTCGAAAACTTTCGAAAAAGCAGATTCGAATACTGTTAATACTTGGAGGACTTGAAATATTTACCACTACCACTTTTTTTATTTCCATAAATATTATTCCCGATCCGGCCATCACCTCATTTCTGGGCAATATGTTTCCGGTAATGGTGGCACTTGGCGGTATTATTATTTTAAAGGAAAAGTTGGGTTGGATTGAAATAATAGGAGGTTTGCTGGCAATAGGCGGAACCTTTATTATTAGCTATTCGGGAGGCACCTCATTAAGAACCCTGTTTATTGCCGGAACCGGTGTGGTTTTGGTAAATGCCATTTTAGCCACTACTGCAACACTTACCGTAAAAGTATATGTAAAAGAAATGAGCCCCGAGTTGTTTAACTTAAATCGTTACATCTGGCTTTTTCTATTTTCATTTATTATGTTTTTAGTTTACAAACAACCTATTGCAATTTCAACAAAGGCACTATCGAATATTGGTATTGGAGCTTTCCTCGAATTTATTGCTATTCTTACGGTATATTATTCGTATAACTACATTGAAGCTTCGCGTTCGGCTATTGTACAAAGTTTAAAAGGTATTTTTGTGTTGATTGGCGCTTTTCTGGTCTTTCGAACATTTCCGGCAACACATCAGTTTATTGGCGGAATAGTTACGGTAATTGGCGTTTTAATAATGACATTGGCCCAAGGCGGATTTTTTAAGAAGAAAAATTAGTAAGCTTCATTTATGTCAATTTTTCTTAAATCCATTTACTTTAACTGGGAATTCAGTTAAAAAACTAATAAATTAGTTTAATTCCTTTTTATTTAACAAAATTTCAAAATATTTTTTCCAATATTTCGTTAAAATAAGAACGAGGCACAATTTTTGCTTAACAAAAGCCCAAATTCAACAATTCAAAAATAAAAACCATGAAACGAAAAACCTGGCTCATTGCCATTATTGCCGTAGTGATCATACTATTGGCATTTTTTGTTTTTCCAAGCTCGAAAAGCGAATCCATCGAAATTACGACAACAGTTCAAAAAGGCCCGTTTGAAGTATTGGTCTATTCAAGTGGGCAATTAGAAGCCCAAAACTCTGAAAATATAACTGTACCAGAACAGCTTAAAGACCGCGAAATTAGAATTTACGAAATTAAAATCACCGATTTAATTGAAGAAGGGTCCGTTGTAGACTCAGGAGACTATGTCGCTACCCTAGATCAAAAAGTAGTTGAAGAAGGGCTTAATAAGGCACTTGAAGAATTAGACCAAGCGGTTAATAGTTTCGAAGATGCGAAAATGGATTCGAATCTAAACCTTAGTAACTTTCGCGACCAGATTACCAATGCACAAGAACAGGTGGAAGAAGCGCAGATTATTTTAGACGAGTCGAAATATGAATCGCCAGCTATTATTCGAAAAGCACAAATGGATCGTGAAAAAGCAAAAAGAAAACTTGCACAAGAGATAAAGGGCTATGAACTAAAAGAGAGACAAGCCGTTTCGAAAGTCGAGCGTAGCAAAATATCCCTTAGACAAAGGGAAACCAGAGTTACCAAACTTCGCAAAGCGTATGATGCTCTAGTTATTACTGCCCCTAAAGGAGGGATGGTAATGTATGGAAGAGACCGTAATGGTGGGGGAAAAATGAAAGTGGGTTCAACAGTGCACACCTATATGCCAATGATAGCTACACTACCCGACTTATCGTCAATGCTTTCGACAACATTTGTAAATGAAATTGATATATCCAATGTTAAAAAAGGCCAAAAAGTAATTCTTGGAGTAGATGCAATTCCTGGAAAAGTTATGGAAGGAGAAGTAGTATCGGTGGCAAACATTGGGCAACAAATGCCTAAAAGCGATGCAAAAGTATTTGAAGTTAAAATACGTGTATTTGGCGATGTGAGTGATTTAAAACCTTCTATGACCACAAGTAATACAATCCAAACAGCCATGCATACTGATACTCTTTTTATTCCGGCAGAAGCAATTTTTGAAAATGATTCACTTCAATTCGTTTACCTTGACAACAAAAAAAGGATCAAGCAGGTTGTAGATTTGGGAAGCCAAAATGAAAACTATGTATTGGTTAATAAAGGTCTTTCGGAAGGTGATGTTATTCTTTTAAATGAACCGGTGAATGCTGAAGAACTGGATTTTGCAGGAATGGAAATCTACCAAGAAATTAAAGAGAGAAAAATAAAGCAAGAAGAAGAAGCTAAAAAAGCAATGGAAGAGGAGAAGAAAAAATCCTTTAAGCTTCAGCAGAAGAAAAGTGGTGGTGGTAGTGGTGGATTCTTTATCATGGGTTAACCCATAAATAACAATATATGAAAGAATTAATACAACGTTATGGTCATGATGTTTCCTCGGGACTTGAGGCCATATTTACCAATAAAATAAAATCCTTTCTTACAGCTTTGGGTATCATTTTCGGTGTGGCAGCGGTAATTAGTATGCTTGCAATTGGAAATGGAGCACAACAAGAGATTCTTGAACAAATAAAAATGGTGGGAGTAAACAACATTATTATTACACCAACACAAAATATAGTTGATCAAGAAGGCGGCGAGGAATCGTCAGATGCAGCACAGGTTAGTACAACAAAATATTCAAAAGGCCTTTCGCTACACGATGCAAATTCCATTGCAGAAATATTGCCTACCGTGAGTCGGGTTAGTCCGGTTATTTCGTTTAATTACTCGGCTATTTTGAATGGCAAAAGCAAACCCATAGTTTTAGAAGGGGTAAATAATCAATATTTCGAATTGTTTAACATTGCTGTTTCGAAAGGAGGCTTTTTTACTAACGAACAAATGGACAATGGATATCCGGTTTGCGTAATCGGGAATAACATTAAAAATGTGTTTTTTAATCAGGAAAACCCTGTAGGTCAAAAAATAAAATGTGGGCAAATTTGGTTAAAAGTAATCGGCGTAGTTGAAAAACGCGATTTTACAGCTTCGGCTTCCGACGAAATGGGAATTAGCAGTACCGACAATAAAGTTTTTATTCCTGCAAAAACCTTACTGATGCGTTTTAAAAACAGATCGTTGGTTCGTGCCGATGAGATTGAAACCTTAATGGCATCCCGTGACAATAAAAATGAAAAAGAGAACCTTAATCAGCTTGATAAAATAGTTGTGCAAATTACTGAAACGGAAGATTTAAATGCAACTGCCGACGTTATTCGCCGAATGTTATTGCGCCGTCACAATGATCTTTTCGACTTTGAGGTAAGCATACCCGAATTACTATTAAAACAACAACAACGAACCAAAGGCATATTTAATATTGTATTGGGTGTAATTGCCGGAATTTCGTTAATTGTTGGTGGAATTGGGATTATGAATATTATGCTTGCTTCGGTAATGGAACGTATTCGTGAGATTGGTGTACGCCAGGCAATTGGGGCATCTCGTAAAGACATTATAGTTCAATTTCTTTCCGAATCAACAATTATTAGTGTTTCTGGTGGAATAATTGGAATAATTCTAGGAGTTGCCTTATCCAAAATAATTTCCGGTTTTTTTGATATTAAAACAGTAGTATCGGCATTTTCAATTGTTATTTCATTCGGCGTTTCTGTATTCATAGGTATTGTTTTTGGATACGTTCCGGCAAAACGTGCAGCAGAACAGGATCCGGTTAACTCATTACGACAATAAACCAAATTCATAAAAAAATGAAGAAATCAATCATATTATGCATTATTTGTTTTCTCTTTCTGAATCAAATAAAAGCACAAAACAAACAACTACTAACACTCGACGATGTTATTCGAATTGCATCTCAACAATCGTTAGATGCATTTAGAAATGAAAACATGTACCTGGCTAATTATTGGCAATTCAGGTATTTTAAAGCCGACCGCTTACCTAGTCTTACTTTAGATGCCACTGCACTTGACTATAATCGATCGATGCAAAAGGAATATATTCCAATAGAAAACAGGGATATTTATGTTGAACGCGAGTATTTAAACTCTGATGTATCACTTCGGTTAAACCAAAATGTTGGATTAACCGGAGGCCAGTTTTTCGCACGATCGACCTTAGCAGTTACACAAACACTTGGAGACGACAAAGTTTCATCCTACTCTTCAACACCATTTAGTATTGGATATTCGCAGTCAATTAATGGTTATAATCGTTTAAAATGGACCGCCAAAATTGAACCGTTAAGATTTGAAAGGGCGAAAAAGGATTTTATTCAGGCAAAAGAAGAAGTCGCATTAAAAGCAAACCGACTGTTTTTTGATTTGGTTGATTCACAAATTGATGTAAATATTGCCGTAACTAACCTTGCAAATTCTGACACGCTCTTTACAATTGGGAAAGGCAGGTTCCAGGTAGGAACTGTTACTCAGGATGAATTACTCAACCTTGAATTACGTTTCATGAATTCGACTTTGGCATTAACGCGAGCTGAACTGGGATTAGAAAGAGCCAAAGCACGATTAAACTCATTTCTGAGTTTCGAGAAAAATACCAATGTTGAATGCATTATTCCATCCTATTCTACCGAGCTTCAAATCGGGTCTGATGAGGCAATTCAACTAGCCCTTACTAACAATCCTGAAATTTTAGGTCATGAACAGAGACTAATGGAGGAAGACAGAAAAGTAAACCAGGCAAAAAGTGAAAATGGTGTTAGCGGAACTTTCTATGCAGTGTATGGATTAAATCAGAACGCTGAAGAAATAGGTGAGGTATACCAAGACCCATCAAAAAGACAACAATTACGAGCAGGAATAAGTGTTCCTATTCTCGATTGGGGAAGGCGAAAAGGACAACTGTCAATGGCACGGTCCAATCGCGAAGTAGTCAAAATTAGTATCAACCAAGAAAAAATTGACTTTGAACAGAATGTTGTAATGAATGTGATGGAGTTTAATTTGCAGGGCAATCAGGTAACAAATACGGCAAAGGCTGACACCATTGCTCAAATGCAATACGATGTAACACAACAGCGTTTTTTAATTGGAAAAGTTGATGTAACCAAACTAAACCTTGCCCGAAATGATAGAGAACAAGCACGCCGTGCTTATATTAATTCATTACGTTCGTATTGGAACTACTACATTAGCATACGTAGACTTACTCTTTTCGATTTCGAGAAAAAAATAACACTTTCTGAAGATTTTGATCAATTGCTAAATAAATATTAAAACAGAAATTATGGCTTTTATCAAGAAAAAATACCTTTGGATTTTGGCAATCGCAATTTTAGTTATCGCTTTTGCTGTATTTGGAGGTTCCAAATTAACGAACGACAACACACATTCGGTTAAGGCAGGTGACTTTGAATTAGCTTTAAATATTAAAGGCGAGGTTCAGGGAAAAAATGCAGTTGTAATTAATTTACCCGATGAACTTAAAAAAAGAGACCTTCG
>JAUVDE010000266.1 GCA_030595485.1 Draconibacterium sp. | reverse complement strand
ACCGCACCAAATAATTGGATCGGGAGCTACTTTGTCGCCTACTTCCCAACCGCTTACTCCTTTACCAAGCTCGGCAACCGTTCCTCCAAATTCGTGCCCCATAATTAAAGGGAGTTGTGTGCGCGGATGAAATTCTCCTTTATGGATGTGCTGGTCGCTACCGCAAATACAGCCGTACGAGACTTTTATAAGAACTTCACCCGGTTTACACTTTGGACTTTCTACTTCATTCCATTCAACTTTGTTGTATTGGGTAAGAACTGCTGCTTTCATATCAATTAAATTTATTGTTTAAAGATAGAAAAAATGATGTTTTTGAAAGCAGGCATAGATTCAATTGTCTATCTTTTCAATATACTCGAATTATATTGTTGTCTATGTTATACTAACTTCAGTCATTGGAAGCTTTCGAATACGAAGGCCGGTAGCTTTGAAAATGGCATTGCCCAAGGCCGGAGGAGTGGGTGGGAATCCGGGCTCTCCAATACCTCCGGGAGCGTGGTCGTTTTTCATAATCTGGACCTCAATTTCGGGAGTCTCATTAATTCGTAACAATTCGTATTTATCGAAATTGCTGTTGGCAACTTTCCCTCCTTGAATAGAAATTCCTCCTTTATATGCAGCCGTTAACCCCATAATGATACTACCTTCAATTTGGGCTTCAATAGTGTCGGGATTAATGGTTTGTCCACAATCGATAACAGCATCCACCTTTTTAATTCTTACACCTGCACCCGATTTTTCAACGGTTACTACTTGTGCGCTGTACGAACCAAAAACATGTGCAAAAGCTACTCCTTTAAATTCTCTGGGAGCTGGATTATCCCAATTAGACTGTTTGCGAATTGTATTTATTAAAGTAGTCGCTCGTTCATCTTTCATATGTTTTAAACGAAAATCGATGGAATCCATTCCCATATGATTGGCCACTTCATCAACAAAACTTTCGTTTACAAAACAATTGGTTGACGAATAAACCGAACGCCAATACCAAATAGGAACCGGCAATTGAACCGTTGTTCCGGCTTGCGTGTAATTGGCAAAATTATACCCCCAGTAGGCTCCTTCGTAAGTACCTCCACCAATTTTTGTTAAATCGGCACCGGGCCATTGATGCCCGATAATTTGTGCAATAATATGATTCGAAAATGAGGTAAGGTTTTTTTGCGAATCGAAACCAGCTTTAAATACATTTAGTGTTGCCGGGCGGAAAGGACCTGCATTAGTATCGTCTTCGCGCGACCAAACCACTTTGACAGGCCGTTTGGTTTCGTTCGATAAATGTGCTGCTTCAATGGCAAAATCCTGTAATGAACGCCGTCCGAAACCACCACCTAAAAATGTTACATTTATTGTAATGTTTTCTTTTTGAATACCTGTGATTTCAGCAATACTTCCACGGGCACTTTGTCCATTTTGCGTTGGTAACCAAGCTTCAACAGTACTATCCTTTTTTACCCAAACTGTTGCATTCATAGGTTCCATTGGCGAATGTGCCTCGTATGGGCATTCATATTCAGCAGAAATGGTATCTACTTGATTGGAGAGCGTGGTTTTGTCTTTATTTTTATTGCGTTGAGCTGTTGGCTTTTTTGACTTTTCCTTATGGAAAGCCCCAAATATTTTCGCATCGTCATATACTTCGGGAATAGCTGTCCACTCTATTTTAAGTTGCTTTCGGGCTTTATAAGCTGTGAAATAATCTTCCGATAAAATGGCAACACCCTGTCTTGGTTTCCCAAATAAATCAGTTTTGAGTATTGAAGTTGAAACAATTCCCGGCAAGGCTTCAATTGCTTCTTTATTGTACGAATCAACAGCTCCAAACATATATGGTGTGCGTTCAACGGAAGCATATAACATATTGTCTAGTTCGACATCCAATCCAAACACGGCTTCTCCTTTAACTTTCATCGGAATATCCTGACGTAAAGTTGGTTTTCCAAGAATTTTAAAGTCTGCACTTTTCTTCAATTCAACTTCTTTAGGTACTTCAAGTTGAGAAGCTGCAATTACCAATTCTCCATATGAAAGTTTGACTTTCGATCCATTTCTGGAAACACTACCATTTGATGCTGAACACTCAGAAACAGAACATTGCCATTGGTTTGCCGCAGCCTGAATTAATAGGATTCTGCCGGTTGCTCCAATTTTGCGAAGTTCGGTATAACCACGTCTAACACTCGTACTTCCACCAATTCCTTGGTTGCCATATTTTTCTTTGTCGGCAAGCGATTGTATAATATTTATTTTATGGATGTCAACTTCCAGTTCTTCAGCAATTATCATCGGAATTGCCTGATAAACACCTTGCCCAAGTTCGGGTTTGTGATTTAAAATGGTAACCACTCCGTTCGTGTCGATAAATACAAAGTGGCTTAATTCAACATCTTCGGCGTTGGCACTTTGCACTTTATTGCCTGATGAGGTGCAGCCTAACATTAACCCAAGTCCGGAAACACCTGCTATTTGTAAAAAATCTCTTCGCTTCATAAGGCTATGCATTTAATTCCTGACTAGCAGTTTTGATGGCTTTTTTAATTCTCGGATATGTTCCGCAGCGACATAAAACCGCTGTCATTGCAGTATTAATATCCGCATCGCTCGGAGTTGGATTCTGATTCAATAAAGAAACCGCTGTGAGAATTTGTCCGCTCTGACAGTAACCACATTGTGGAGCTTGTACTTTTGTCCAGGCATCCTGAACCACTTTTAAGTTTTTAAAATCAGTGGATTCGATGGTTGTAATCTCAATCTCGGGTGTTACTGCAGCAACTGCCAACGTACACGATTTTATTGGAAAACCATTAAACAGAATGGTGCAAACGCCACAATGTGCAGCACCACAACCAAATTTTGTTCCTTTTAAACCCACTTTGTCGCGGATTACCCAAAGTAATGGAGTATCGGGCTCAGCCTCCACTTCGTACATCTTCTTATTAATGTTTAATTTGTAAGTCGCCATATTTTATTGAAAATAATTAATTGTACAAATGTTATCGTTCGGGTTAAATTCTTCGAGTGTATTATCCGAGTTGTTTTCGTGAATTCGGGTTGGTTTTTCAGTTAGTGGAGCAGCATTTTTATTCGAAAATTTTGATTGAATTTCAGCAACAATACTTAACGCGATCTCGGTCGGATTATCGCTGCCAATATCTAAACCAACCGGGTAGTGTAGTTTCTTTTTGTTAAAACTTACTTCCGGTTTTCTTTTATTGAATTCTTGAGTCATTCTATCGCCCCTTCTTTTGGGACCCATAATTCCGATGTATTTTACCGGTTTGTTTATTATACGTTCAAGAATAAAATAGTCTTTGTGAAAATCGTGACTCACCAACAAAACAGCAGTGTTTTCATGTAAGCTAGTTTTTTCTTCAAAATCGTCGAAGTTGCATTGAATTATTTCAATGTCTGAAAGTCTGGTGTTTAAATTTTCAAGACCGCAATCGCTAGCCACAATTGTTTTCCATCCTAATTGTTTTGCAAAAGTAGCAACTGGTACAACATCGGGTCCCGAGCCCCAAATAACGATTTTACGCTGTAAGCCAATGTATTCGTTCAAGGTAATTTTGAATTCTGATTTTTCTACATGGCAGAAATTCTCATTTTCAAAATCAAAAGCTGTAAAATCTGCCGGTCTGGATGTGTCTAATTCCCGGGTAACGTCAACTTTATCTTTAATAAGCTGTATTTCCGTACTTAAGTATGCCGTTTTTTCGCGTTCAAAAATATCAATTACCGACTTGGTGAAGTTTAAAACTGTACGGTTAACCGGTTCAATAAGAATGTCAATTATACCGTTACATCCCAGCGCAACGCGAATTTCTTTGTTTTTGCTTTCGCGAGTATCGTAGGTAATCAACATGCTTTCGTCATTTTCAATTACCTTTTTTGCTTTCTGAAGTATGTTACCTTCCAGACAACCTCCACTAATATTTCCAAACCAGTCGCCATTTTTGTTAATTACCATTCGTGTGCCTTCGCGACGGTATGCCGAACCTTGTACCTGAAAAACCGTAGCCAATGCAAATTGGTGTTCGGTGTGGTGTTCTATTAATTTTTTTGCAAGGTGATAAAACTCGTGATGCATTTTATTGTTATGGTTTAATATTCAAATTGTTTTGTCGAAAAAATCTAAAAAAATAGTAGCCTTAATTCTTGCTGCCGGAGAATCCAGTCGTTTAGGAATGCCCAAGCAAAATCTGAAATATGGTAACAGTACATTATTAAATCATATAAAGGAACATTTAACTCTTAATATTGTTGTGCAAACATTCATTGTATTAGGTGCTTATGCCGATGATATCATTGAAATGTCGAAACTTGAAGAATCAGAAGTTATTAAATTTAAAGCTTGGAAAGAGGGGATGGGAAGTTCGCTTGCGTTTGCCTGTTCTAAAATATTCAATAAAAACGATTACGATGGAATTCTTATAACCTTAAGTGATTTACCTTTGGTTGATGCAGACAATTATCAAAAAATGATAGACTTATTTCAGTCGGAATATGATATTGTAGCCACTAAAGCCAATAATTCGTTGGGTGTTCCTGCTATTTTTGGAGCTGATTATTTTGACGAACTCCTACAAGTGAAGGGAAGCAAAGGCGCCAAACCATTAATTCATAAATACATGGATAAAGTTAAGGTTTGTAAGAACGAGAAAGCAGCTGTTGATATTGATACACTTGAAAACTATTCGTCACTTATTCAGCATAATAAATACAAAAAGAAGTAATTTTAAAGTTTAAATACCAGAACGAATGATTTCAAATATAAAAACACTTTTTATTGTACTTACATTTTGCCTATTTCCGTTATTCCTCTCAGCGCAATTTGGAGCGAAAAAGGACAGCACTAAAAAAGTTTCGCTTGCTGCCATTCCCATAATAAATTATAATACAACAATGGGCGTAATGGTTGGTGGCATGGGGTCAGCATTCTATAAATTAAATGCAAAAGATACTATTTCACCGTCGTCGTCGTCGATGGTATTTGGAATGTACACCGGTAATAAAACTTGGATGGGATTGGGTGTACAGAAATTCTATTTTAACGAAGATAAATGGCGTGCAAAAGTGGTTGCAGGAACAGGTAATTTCTTCTTTCAATTTTTTCAGGGATTGCCAGGTGGAATGTCGGGACAATACTACGATGACGGTATTTGGATTGATTTTGATACGCGTGGAACATTTGCTCTTGGGGAAATTCAACGACAACTTGTACAAAACTTTTATTTGGGTTTTGAGGCCCTTTTTATGCATGCCGAAACTACATTTGATATACCTATTGGCGAGGAAAACCCAAAAAGTAAGGCTAGTATGAACAGCCTGGGATATACCTTGCAGTTTGA
>JAUVDE010000164.1 GCA_030595485.1 Draconibacterium sp. | reverse complement strand
GCATCCCTCTTCGAAGGCAATACCGAATTAAATAAATGAAAACCTGATTAAAGTTTGTTTTACTGCCTTCTGCCTAAAAAACGATAAATGTTTTGCTTTAGTATAAGGTTCGTTTTTTTACTTCTTCAAATCGAGTGTAACTGTCAGGTTTTCTGTTCCTTTTGTGTACAAGTTTTTTACCAGAAACTTGGATGAAGTATTCTTTGGGAGTGCTACTATTGTTTCTCCATTGGCCGGAATAGTAAAAGCCGGTCCGCGTTTTACTTGCATTTGGAAGGGAACATCGCAAGTGTTTTTTAGTAGGTATCGACTTTCCTTTTTTGTTTTATTTAGAAATTGAACCTCAACACTTGCCTCAAGAAAGGCCTTTAAATATTCTTCTTTACCGGCAAGGTGCTTACCAAAATAAGCAATGGTGCGGTTGGCAAAGAGTGCTTCCCGAACCGATTCTTCGGTACGTTCTTCAGCTAAAACCAATGTCATTGGCCGATTGTATTTTTCCAAATCATAACGTTCAGCAATTATTCCATGAATGTCAGTAGCAGCATGAGGCGCCAAATCTTTGTCCATACACCAATCTAAAGCAATTGGGTACCACTCTTGTTCGTTAAAAACTTCAATGGCATGCAGCATCCCTTCGTTGTACAACTGAGTGTGCTCTTCCCACCATTTAGTAGTATCTGGTTGCTGTGCTTCCCAACCGGGATGATTCCAAATAATATAAGCACCTTGCTTTTTTGCCTCATCAAAAGCCTCATGCCAATCTTGTTTGTCCAAAGCTTGAGTGTCTTCTAAGAAAAGCGCGTTAAAGTGTCCAGGAGACATACTTCGCGTAATTTCACCAGCGTGAATCAGAATGATGTTTTTCTCGCGAGCATGAGGAAGAGCAATTTTATAGGCTGAATTATCGTCGCCACCCACATGTGTTTTCCCGGGATGACGTTCTATATGATCGGTAATAGCAATTACATCTAATCCGTTGTTCCAGGCTTCGTCAACCCTGAAGCTTGGCCACACAATACCATCGGAAAAAACGGTATGCATGTGAAAATCACACTTCAAAGTTTTGTAACCTAGAATATCGGGAACGTTAACGGTTTTTCTTCCCGATTCTTTTATTAGCTCAGGTATTTTAATGTTGTTAAGGTCTTGTGCAAATACGTTTGCCGAAATAAATAGGGCAAGAAGTAGTAACCTGGTTTTCATTTGATATAATGTTTCAGTTCTTTTTTTTCAATTCGTTAAGTTTAATTCTGCGCATCCAAATATTTCCGGAGTGCTTTTGGGTGGTCTGTATTTATGTAGTCGACTCCAATTGAGCGAAGAAACTCGTACATGGTTTCGTTGTCTCCCGTATTCCATAGTCGAACAGGCCTATTTTGCATGTGCGATGAATTAATAAACTCTACCAATTCTTTTTTATCTTTTTCAAGAAGAATTCCCCGGCCCCTCCATTTGGTAAACTTCGAAATATTTTGGCTAATCATTGCCATTCGATTTCCTTCGTTACCATTAACTTCGGAGGGACTTCGCGCATCGAACCATATAAATTCGGCATAAGAAACATAGTTCTCCACTTTTGGACGGTTGCCTGATATAACTACCTGAATCCCTTCTTCTGAAAATATACCCGGATACTTTTCACAATAGTTTTGAATGGCTTTTAGAGTTGAAACAGGCTCCGATTTAATATCGATGAGGAAATGGAAGTCATGAACATTTTGCGTCTTCTCCAGGTACTTCTGCAAGGGTAAAATGTATAAGTTTTCAAGTGTATTTTCTATTTTTATTTCTGACTCTGAATGTGCAACCATTAACTCATTATCTTTCAGGAATACATCAATTTCAATTGATTTTGCCTCTGCATTTAAAGCGCCGAATAAAGGATTTTGTTGTGCATAGTCGTTATGAGAATGAATAAAAGGACCATTGGAATCAAGTTGTGCAAAGGCACTTGTCGAGAAAAGTAGGATGAATATAAAGAGTAGATTTTTCACTTTTTATTTAGTTGGTTTAGTTGCCAAAAGTGGTGAAAAATAAGAAAGTAAAAAACAACATTTGCCCATATTTTCAGGAAATGTTACAAACTGCAAACACGATGTAATAAGAAGTATTTAGATTTTAATTAAGACCGAAGCAACAACATTAATTCCAGGCGAAGTAACTCCCGAAGAATATGGGCGATAGCGTTTGTTGAGAATGTTTTCAATTCCGCCACTTAGGGTAATCTTCCGGTTTACTTTGTAATTCGATTTAAGGCTCATGGTCCACCAGGAAGGCGAGTATGGATTTCCATTTTCGTCGGAAGCATACAAATGTGCTTTGTCTTGCTCATCCAGTGCTAATTCATCATAATCGAATTGGCCGTTGTAATTCGCATAAAGATCTACAAACCATCGCTGGCTTTCGAAAATTAGATGCGAACTACCAAAACTTGGTGGTACGTGCCGCATGGGGTATCCGTCAGAATCTTCGCCATGCGTAAATGTAATATCATGTCGGGTGCGCCATTGGTTGCTAAACAGGTATTCGAAATTTAAACTTAACCCGTAAATAGTTGCCGATTCAGCATTTACCAGTGCTTCAACTTTACTTAATTCTCCATCGTACATTATCGAATCAACTCCCAAACCATTGTAAGGCCTGCGCACCATTGCATCTTTTAGCAAGGTATAAAATCCGGTAACTTCAACTTTTACCTTGTTTTTATAGCTACGCAAAATGCTTAGTTCGAGATTGCGGGCATATTCCGGTTTTAAGTCGGGGTTGGGGACAACAACATTCCCCGGTTCCGAGTCGAAAACCTTAGCTACATCGTCAATGTTTGGTGAACGGAAGCCTGTGGAACCATGGATGTTAATTTGCCAATCTGCCGTTGGGTGCCACACAATTCCAAGGTTACCATTAAAGGCCGAGTTATTCATGTCGAAACCATCAAATGGGAAATTGTAATATTGCGGGTCAAATTCACCTTCGAGGTGCGTAAGAGTATAGCGCAAACCCATTTGTAAGATAATTTTTTTGCTGACGTTGTACTTAAATGAAGAATAGGCAGCTACACTTCCGTACTCTGAACCATTGGGGTAGCGCGATGCTACTCCTTCAGTTTCGTTGTTCAATAAATTTTCCGAAATTCCGGTTGATGACACTTTGTTGAAATAACCTTCGAGTCCATAAAACAGCTCACTTTTTTTATCGAAACGTTTTCCAAAATCAAGGTTTAGTGAGAAAATATCTAAATCTTCTGTACGATGTCGTAGCCAATCTTCATTCAACTTCCTGTCGTGGCGGCTTTCAGTATAATTTTGGAAGCCAGCAAGCAGATTTACTTTATCAAAAAGCACCTTGTCTTTTTCAAACTGAATGCGTCCAGAAAACATTGTCCATTTTTGAGGGCCGTAGTACCAGTCGGCATATTTAAGTTGTTGGTTGCTGTATTGAATCAGGCGATCGTAGCGAGGAATATCATCTGTTTGCGAATGATGAGCACTCAGCAAAATATCGATGTTTTCGTTGGGGCGATAACGTAATTTACCCAATATATTAAATTGATCGTAGCCCGTATATTTTTGGACTCTATTATTACTGTTTTGAATAATTTGGTCGGTTCCAGTGAATGGTTTATTCGAAACATATTCGGGGCGCAAATATTCATTTGGTCCCGAATTCCCCATTTTGAGGTCATCAAAATCGGTGTAAGTTGAACTAAGAACAGCTGCCCATTTTTTCCCTCCTACGTTATAGGTTCCGTGAATTGTCTTTTCGAAATTGGCACTTGAGTATCGCGAGTAAACTTTCCCAAACGATTCGATATTGCCGGTGGTTGAAAGTTTTGGAGAAATAGTATTAAAACTCATTACTCCACCCAATGCATCGCTACCATAAATTACTGAGCCCGGGCCAAAAATAATTTCGGTATTTTCTAAACTTTGTGCGTCAACCGAAATTACGTTGTGTAGGTTCCCACTTCGGTAAATAGCATTATTCATTCGAATTCCATCAACTACAATTAATACCCGATTTGCAGAGAAACCTCGAATCATTGGACTTCCGCCTCCCATCTGACTTTTCTGAATAAAAACACCACCTTTTGTTCCCAATAAATCGGCTGTGGTTTGCGGGTTGTAATGTAAAATATCTTCAGGCTGAATGGTTTTTATGGTGTGTGGAATTTCATTTTTTGATTGCTCCCAGCGGTTAATAGAAACCACAATTTCATCTAAACGAATAGGGCTTTCCACCAATAAAACCACTTTCCCTTGTTTTTCAATTTTTTCGCGTGTAGTCACCAAACTTAAGTACGACGAATGTTTGAAAAGAATTTTTTCATCCTTTGCAAAACCATCTAGTTTCGCTTTTCCGTTTGCATTGGTTTGGGTTGAAAAATGGTCAGACAGTAAGATTACACCATCAACAGCATGCCCTGTTTTTGCGTTCATTACTTGAACAGTGCTCTGTCCCAAGAGGTTCGTAATCTGAAAAAGTAAAAATAGAATTAAAAAAAGTCCCTTCACCAATGATAATTTTGTGCAAAAATATAATTTCGCCACACTACTGCAAAAATTGTACCCTTTGAAGTGAATTTTTATTTTAACAACGTTTTTTTTGAATTGGCGCTTTGAGATAGTTGGTGTTTGAAAACAGACCTTGATTTTAGGAACTAAAAAATCCGACCTGAAATACATCAAGCCGGATTTTGAAATATTACTTGCGTTAGCAAATTAAACCAGTCCCTGAGCCATCATTGAATTGGCAACTTTTACAAAGCCTGCAATGTTGGCACCTTTTACATAGTTCGTAAAGTCTTTCCCTTCTTTTCCGTATTTAATACACATGGAGTGAATGTTGTGCATTATCGAATGAAGTTTGGTATCTACTTCTTCGCGACTCCAGGCCAGACGCATACTGTTTTGTGTCATTTCTAAACCCGAAACCGCCACACCGCCAGCATTGGCTGCTTTTCCCGGTCCATATAAAATTTTGGTGGTGATAAAATGGTGAACTGCATCTTCGGTGCTTGGCATATTTGCACCTTCGGCAACAACAAAACAACCATTGTTGATTAACATTTTTGCTTCGTCCAAATTAAGTTCATTTTCGGTTGCACAAGGCAAAGCCACGTCGCATTTAACACTCCACGGACGTTGTTTTTCCATGTATTTTACACCATACTTATCAGCGTATTCTTTAATTCTTCCCCGGTGTACATTTTTCAGTTCCATTACAAAGGCCAGTTTTTCATTGTCAATTCCATTGGGATCGAATATGGAGCCGCTCGAATCGGAAAGCGTGACTACCTTGCCGCCCAACTCAATAACCTTTTCGGTAGCAAATTGTGCCACATTTCCTGAGCCAGATACGGCGACCGTTTTGTCTTTGAAGCTCTCGCCTCTGGTTTTCAGCATCTCTTCGGCAAAATATACAGTTCCGTAGCCTGTTGCTTCCGGACGAATTAGAGAACCTCCCCACTCAACACCTTTTCCGGTTAGCACACCTACAAATTCATTCTGAATACGTTTGTACTGTCCGAAGAGAAAGCCAATTTCTCGTCCGCCAACGCCAATGTCACCTGCCGGAACATCAGTGTACTGTCCGATGTGGCGCGAAAGTTCGGTCATAAAACTTTGGCAAAAACGCATTACTTCGTTATCCGATTTATTCTTTGGATCAAAATCTGAACCACCCTTGCCGCCGCCCATTGGAAGCGAGGTTAGGCTATTTTTCAATACTTGTTCAAAAGCCAAAAACTTTAAAATTCCCTGATTAACAGTTGGATGAAATCTCAAACCACCTTTGTAAGGTCCAATGGCGCTATTCATTTCAATTCGATACCCCCGGTTAATGTGGATTTTACCCCGGTCGTCGGCCCATGGTATGCGAAACTGAATAATTCGTTCAGCCTCAACCATTCTTTCTAAAACTTTGGCATGTACATAACGTGGATTATCAAGTAAAAAATCGGCCAGTGATTCAACAACTTCATGCACTGCCTGGTGGAATTCGGGCTGCTCGGGATCTTTTGACCGAACATAATTCATAAAGTCATCGGTGAAAACTTTACTGTTCTTCGTATTCATGATAGTGGATTTTATTGGTTCGCTATGAAGTTACAAAAAAAGAAGCATTCTACTTGCTTGTTATTCAGCATGATAAAATAATGAAGAAACAACAAACTGAAATTTTGGCATGCCTAAAAATTGCAAATCAAAAGTTTAGCAATGGTTTTATTTTGAAAGTGTAAAAAGGCTGTATAACATTCAACAAAATATTTATCTTTGCGCCTTTAAAATCAGAATCTTATTCATAAAAAAATGGAATATAAATTTGCGGAAATAGAGCCAAAATGGCAAAAGTATTGGGAAGAGAACAAAACCTTTAAAACGGAGAACGATTACTCAAAACCCAAATATTATATTCTCGACATGTTCCCTTATCCATCGGGAGCAGGATTACACGTTGGGCACCCCGAGGGTTACACAGCTACCGATATTTTAAGTCGTTACAAACGCATGAAAGGTTTTAACGTGTTACATCCGATGGGTTACGATGCTTTTGGTCTTCCGGCAGAGCAATATGCTATGCAAACCGGAACGCATCCTGCCACGACTACACAAAAAAACTGCGATAATTTCCGTCGTCAGATTAAAGCCATTGGTTTAAGCTACGATTGGGACCGCGAAATAAATACCACTGACCCAAAGTATTTTAAATGGACGCAGTGGATTTTCAAGAAACTATACGATACCTATTTCGATGAGGATCTACAAAAAGGTCGCCCGATTACGGAGTTGGTAATTCCTGAGGCTATAAAAGCTGAAGGTGATGAGGCTGTAAAAGCATACATCAGCGATAAGCGTTTGGCTTATTACGATAATGCTCAGGTTTGGTGGTGCGATTCGTGTAAAACCGTTTGTGCAAACGAAGAAGTATTGACAGATGGAGCACATGAAAAATGTGGTAATCAGGTTATTCGCAAAAACTTAAAACAATGGTTGTTGCGTATTCCACAATATGGTGAAAGGTTACTTAGTGGTTTGGATGATTTGGATTGGCCAGCTGGTGTGAAAGACATGCAGCGCAACTGGATTGGTAAATCAAAGGGTGCTGAAGTTGACTTTGAGATTGATGGTTTGGGTAAAAACTTACGTGTTTATACTACTCGTCCTGATACCTTGTTTGGAGCAACTTACATGGTAATTGCTCCGGAACATGAATTTGTAAATGAAATTGTAACTACCGATAAAAAGGCCGCAGTTGCAGATTATATAAAGGCTTCGGCTTTAAAATCGGATTTGGATAGAACTGATTTGGCCAAAGAGAAAACTGGTGTATTCACTGGGCGTTATGCTATTAACCCGGTTAACAAACAGCTTATCCCTAT
>JAUVDE010000436.1 GCA_030595485.1 Draconibacterium sp. | reverse complement strand
ATAAAAACGGAAAAGTAAGTGCTGGCAAAGATATTTTGAAGGGTGAACGTTTTGATTCGCCAATGAAACCTTTTGGTGGAAACGAGCAAGTGGTTTGGAGCCCAAATGGCAAAACATTGGCTTACACCTGCAAAAAGAAAGTGGGTAAAGAATATGCTGTTTCAACCAACTCCGAAATTTATTTGTACAATGTTGAAACCGGCAAAACCATTAATTTTACTTCGGGAATGATGGGTTACGATCAAAATCCGGTTTTCTCGCCCGATGGCAAACAATTGGCTTGGGAAAGTATGGAGCGCGATGGTTACGAGGCTGATAAACAACGTTTGTTTGTGGCCGATTTAGAAACTGGAGAGAAGAAAGATTATTCAGTAAAATTTGACCAAAATGTACAAGGTTTAAATTGGAGTGCCGATGGAAAATCAATCTATTTTATAAGCGATATTCATGCAAGCGATGAAATTTACAGATTGGATTTATCTGATAATTCAATTGTGCGTTTAACCGATGGTGTACACAATTACCAAAGTGCAACTCAGGTTGGAGATAAAATTTTGGCACAAAAAGTTTCAATGTCGCAGCCTGCTGAGTTGTATTTAGTTGACCCAATTTCGGGTAAAGATGAAGCTTTGACTTCGGTAAATAATGGTATGCTCGACCAATTAAGTATGGGCAAAGTTGAAAAGCGCTGGATGGAAACTACCGACGGCAAACAAATGGCAGTTTGGGTAATTTATCCACCTCATTTCGATCCTAATAAAAAATATCCAACTTTGCTTTACAATCAAGGTGGCCCACAAGGAACGGTTAGCCAGTTTTGGTCGTACCGTTGGAATTTCCAAATGATGGCTGCTAACGATTATATTATTGTAGCACCTAATCGCCGCGGACTTCCTGGCTTTGGTCAGGAGTGGAACGAGCAGATTTCGAAAGATTATGGTGGACAGAATATTAAGGACTTATTGACTGCCATCGATGTTATGGCAAAAGAGCCTTTTGTTGACGAAACAAAACTAGGTGCAGTTGGTGCAAGTTACGGCGGTTATTCGGTTATGTATTTGGCCGGAAACCACAAAAAACGTTTTAGTGCATTTATTGCGCACGACGGTATTTTTAACTTCGAACACATGTATACTTCAACCGAAGAAATGTGGTTTGTAGACTTCGATTATGGTGGTGCTTATTGGGACAAAACCAATGCTGCTGCGCAACGTTCGTATTCTTTCTCGCCACATAACTATGTGCAGAACTGGGATACTCCAATTTTAATTGTTCAGGGTGAAAAAGATTATCGTGTTCCTCCAGAGCAGGGAATGGCAGCATTTAATGCAGCAGTTTTAAAAGGAGTACCAGCACAAATGTTATATTTGCCCGAAGAAAATCACTGGGTATTAAAACCACAAAACGGAATTTTATGGCAACGAGTTTTCTTTAACTGGTTAGATAAATATTTGAAAGAATAGCTTTAAGCATCGATCTTCAGACTGAATGTAAAGGAAAGGATGCCATCCCTGTAGTTTTAAATAAGAGGGATGGCATCCTTTTTTAAACTATATTTTACTGATAAACTTTCACCCAATCCACAATCATATTCACAGGTAAATCTTTGTCTTTTACATCACCAACCCACGAACCTCCCAATTGTTGGTCAATTAAAATGAAAAACGGTTGGTCGTAAGGCCATTGCGATTTGTCAACACCTTCAATTCTTGGGTAAGTAAAAGTATCTACACCGTTTAATGAAAATACAAGTTTGTCGGGATACCAGGCTAAGCCAAAAGTGTTGTATTTTTTCGTGTCTATTTTGCTTGTTCCATGGTGCATTGGATTGTGTTTTTTTCCTAGATCGAGCGTGTAATACGAGTGTGTTGTCTGGTAAATAATATTTTCGAAATTAAGGTGTTCCATAATATCTATTTCACCATTTCGTGGGTAAGCGCCATATTTCTTTTGTTCTGCCAGCATCCACATAGCGGGCCAAGCGCCTTTAGCACTTTCCAGTTTTGCATGTATTTCAATTTTACCATACTGAAAAGCAAATTTTCCTTTGCTCCAAATGCCACCCGTTAAATAGGGGCGTTTGTCTTTTGTGGTATCAGGATTTACGATTCCTTTTAATAAGATTCTACCATCTTCGAAATCGTAACAAATAGGGTCACTGGTCATATAATTACCCCAGTCGGCTTTGTTGGGTGAAATTTTTGTCCATTTGTTCGTATCCAATTTAGCGTTATTAAAATCATCTTGCCAAACTACTTTCCATTCTTTTGCTTCCCTATTTTTATTTTGAATGAAACAGTAGCCATCATTTACTGTGTATGGTTTGTTTTGGGCAAATGTAATGCTGCTTAAAAGACTAAGGATAATTAAATTTAGGTATTTCATATTTGTTATAATTGTGAAATTATTGTGTTAGCATTATTTTCATCAAATTTTCTGCCGTTAATTCACCTTTCAATTTTATGATATTGCGAGGAGTGTCGTCACCAACTTCATAGGTAATGGCTTCGGCTCCAAATTCGTGAAAAATAGATTTTGTAGAATTAACACGCGCAGCATCAACACCACTTGGTTTTATATTTGGTTCGTAGCCCGGAATGTCATTCCCCATGGCAGTAATTACTTTTGGTACCAAGCCTGGCATATTTCCTTTTAACTCGGGAGAAACAGTGTAATAAATATCATGATAAGTGGAATGGAAATCGATGGCAAAATAAAACGTGTCGCCCTTAGCAACTTTGTTTTGCATAAATCTTCGAATCGTTTGAGTTTCGGGTTGCATAAAAGTTTCCCAATCGCGGTTTAAGTCAATTCCGCCGGCACCATGTCTCCAGTGTCCATTGTCAACACCATCGGGATTTACGCACGGAACAACAAAAATATTGTATTTATTTCTGAATGTTTGAGTCAATGCATCATCCTCACAAAGCCGTTCAACAAAAGCTTTCATTGCCAGCCATCCTGTAACTTCCGG
>JAUVDE010000113.1 GCA_030595485.1 Draconibacterium sp. | reverse complement strand
TAATGGATACATAAACACCTGTACCTATACCGATTAGCATTCCAAAAGCCATCATAATCAGCATCACAGGGAAAATAATTGATATTCCTGAAAGTGCTTCTGCACCAACTCCCTGCCCAATAAAAATACGATCGACAATGTTGTAAAGTGCGTTTACAAACACACCAATAAATGCTGGAATAAAGTATTTCAGCATTAAACGTCCAACATGTGCATCTCTTAATTCATCAATATTTTTCATTTGACTAAAGCTGTCACCTTTTATTGTAACCAATGCTGCAAAGTAATATCCCGGCAGAATTTAAGCGCTAAAAACTATCTTTCAAAAACACTAGAAAGATTAAGTTTTTACCCTCATTATATGAATAAGGTAAAGGTATAATTATATACAAACATTTATGCGCTACCTTTGTTTTAGCTCTTTTAAAATGTAATTTTGCTAACATTGAAAATGCAATTATGAATAAGCCAAAAATAAATTATACGCTAAAAACCAAGCTTTTTTCTACCGATAATAATGTGGTTCTTTCTGCACTAAATTCGCTAAAAGAAAAAGGTAATAAAGATTACTTACCCATTCTATTTGAACTTCTTGTGGCAGCCCCGGAAGAAGAAATCAGAAACGAAATTGTAAAGCTTTTAGGTACGATTAAAGACAAAAACACAATTCCGGTATTTATTGAAGCTTTGCATGAAAAGAAATTTCTTGCTATTCGAAAAGATATTTTAACAACATGCTGGCAAAACGGACTTGATTTTAGTTCACATTTGGCCGTGTTTGTTGATTTAGTTATTGAGAGCGAATGGGAAGTCACTTTTGAAGCTTTTACAGTAATTGAGAACCTCGAACATTTTCCACCTGAAGAGGATGTAAAGGCGATTAAACTAAAAGTTGCCAATGCTCTAAAATCTGCTGATGAACAAATGGGCTATTTCCTGGAAAAAATCTTAAAACTGGTACCTTAACTGCGGCTTATCAACTTTGAAATTTGTTGTAAAAATACTAACCGGATGCTTGATAACCCTTTTTGCCCATGTGGCTCGTGGACAAAATGAAACTTATTTACAACCTTTCTCAAGCCTTTTAGCAATTAACCCTTCGTTTGCCGGCTATAATAAAAACACCAATTTCGCTGCGGGAAATCAATATTACTACCTAAACGAGAACCAGGCATACAATCTATTTTATACAACCTACGACAAATATTCTGAAAAACTAAAGGGTGGAATTGGCGTTTGGCTTCAATACGGAATTACTGGACACAACAATATTAGCACCACCGAATTAGGTTTTGCATATTCTGGTTTTGAAAGAAAGTTTTCGGGGGGTAGAATTATTTTCTCAGCTAATACCGCGTTATTATTTGCAACCAAACAATGGTTTGCCTATACGCTCGACAAATTGTTACTTAGCAAAACCGACCCCCCAAGTTTACCTGGCAAGAAATTCACTCAATACTATTTAATCAAACCCGGACTTGGTTTTTTATGTGAAATAAATTCTATTTCATTTGGCTTATCGGGTAACGTCCCCTTTCATTTCAATTTGACCCACGAGGGCGAAGAAGGTTATCAAAAACCTCTGAAAACACCTGTTAACCTTTCTTTTTATCTTTCGAAAAAAGTAGGAGGAAACCGCCGAGGATTAAAATCGAGCCCTTTTGAGGCCTTGCCTGAACTTATTGTATTTTACAATCAGGAATTTGTTTTGAGCCGAGCCAGTTTAAAAATCACGCATACCGAGCACAGCTTTGGTTTTTTTGTTCAAAATGATTTCACCAACAATATTCACTGCTTGGGTGGCACACTTGGTTACCGATATAACAATACCACTGTTAACTTGAATACAGGCATTGGAGTCCCAGGCATATCGGATGAAATTGGAGTTACCTGCGAACTCTCGTTAAATGTGCTTATTCCACCTGTTCATTATTCAAAAATTAAACCTTGGGTTCCTAAAAGAAAGTAATAAGCTGAGTTCGAATAAATCCTCATTGCGTTTATAATTTGCTATGGATATTTTCATTCCTTCCGAGTCTTCATCTATTTTAATATTCTGAATAGAAATAAATGGGGCCACTTGAACAGAATCGGAACAATAATTTATGGTATCTGTATCGGGGTTGATAATTTGAGGAGGAACAGTATCGTTTTGAGCCAAAGCAAAACCGGCATTTCCTAATAGAAAAATAAGTAATAGAGGAAATGCCGGTTTTGTTAAACGCATATTTGAAACAGATTATTTTCTGCTCGAGAAGTATTTCATAAACTGTGAACGTTCGTACATTAATGGATCGGGAATATTTTTATACGAAAGACGACCTCTAAAATCATCCACCGTTTTGAAATTCCATTTTGCCATAAATGCTTCCAGATCTTTTACCATTTGCTCAACAACACTGGCACCATTAATATACAATGTAGAGCAAAGCTGAGCCACTTGAGCACCTGCCAACAATTGTTTAATTACAGCATCGCCATCGTGAATTCCGGTTGACGCAGCAATATCGAGTTTTGTAATTGCCGACGACACCATTCCAACCCAACGTAAAGAGCGACGTAAATCGGAAGGTGAGCTAAATACATCAGAAGAAGTTAACTCCAGAGTTTCCAGGTTAATATCAGGTTCGTAAAAACGGTTAAACATTACAACACCTGCAGCACCATTGGCTTTTAGTTTGTCGGCCATGCCAATAATATTGCTGTGGTTTATTCCAAACTTCACAACCACGGGAATGGTCACTTCGCTTTTCACCTTGGCAAGTACATCAAGATATAACTGCTCAATTTGCCCGGGTTTCTCGTTACGATCAGTTGGCAAATAGAAGATATTTAATTCTAAAGCATCGGCACCCGCTTCTTCAAAGTCTTTTGCAAACGTTGTCCACTCGGCTCCGGAAATACAATTTACGCTGGCAATTATTGGAATATCAACAGCTTCCTTAGCCTTTTTCACCAGCTCCAAATGTTTGACAACTGTATTATCGCGCAAATAAGTTTTAATATAATCTTCGGCTTCGGGATAGCCCATATTTTGCTCATCTTTTGCCAACATGCTACTCACTTCGTTGTTTATCTGCTCTTCAAAAATTGATTTCAGAACAATTGCACCAATTCCAGCATCAGCTAATTCTTTAATCTTTTCAACCGAACTTGTTAAGCCCGAACTTGCAGCTACCAAAGGATTTTTAAGTGTTAATCCTAAATATGTAGTTTCTAAATTTGCCATTTATTTATGTTTTAAGTTCAGAGTTCAGAGTTCAGAGTTCAAAGCAATCTTGAAAACCTCTCTCAGTACTCAAATCAAATATCTATAATTCTAATCTAATAATTTCGCTCTCCAAAAAGTTTACTTCCTACCCGAATTAAAGTACTTCCTTCCTCCACAGCCAGCTGATAATCACCCGACATTCCCATTGAAATTTCAGTAAATGATTCGGAAGTGGAAAAGTATCTATTTTTAAGTTTAGAAAAAATATTTTTTAACACACGAAATTCATTTCTGACATGATTTTCATCATCGGTATAAGTGGCCATTCCCATAACACCAACTACTTCAACATTCGTCAATTGCTTAAAAGCCTCAGATTCTAACAATTCGCTGGCCTCTTCTTCCGAAAGTCCAAACTTGGTTGATTCTTCGGCAATATGAAACTGCAACAAACACTTTATTTGCCGGTTATTTTTTACGCCTTGTTTACTTATTTCTTTTAGTAATTTAATCGAATCAACGCCATGAATAAGACTAATAAACGGCGCAATGTATTTTACCTTGTTCGTTTGCGGATGACCAATAAAATGCCACTCAATATCTTTGGGTAAGTCCTCGTATTTACGTATTAAATCCTGCACTTTGTTCTCGCCGAAAATACGTTGCCCCACATTGTAGGCTTCCAAAATATCCTCATTAGGTTTGGTTTTCGAAACGGCAACCAAGCGTACACTTTCGGGTAAGTTATCTACTAAATTTACAATATTATTTCCAATATACATTTGTGCTGAATTTGTTGTAAAAATAGGAATAAAGTTTGAATCAGTTCAAAGTTCAGTGTTCAAAGTTTAAAGTCAAAATGTCAATGCTTTTTCTACCTTTGCTGCCACAAAAATGAGGGCTCAGAAAGACATAGCACAAAAGATGAATTCGCTTGGTGAACAAGGGAAAGCTTTTGTATTCTTAATTGATTTTGAAGGAAATAATGCCGAATTATTTAATCCGGATGAATCGGACAAATTGCTTTGGCAAACTCCTGAAACTTCAAATACCCATAAAAAGGAAATTAATACAAGCATTAAGGAATGGGAAACCAATCCACTGCCCTTCAATGAATATCAGGAAGGTTTTAAGTTGATTCAGAAGCATATTTCCAATGGAGATACCTACTTACTGAATTTCACAAAACCAACCCCCATAAAAACGAATCTTTCTCTGGAAGACATTTTTCATTTAAGTTCGGCACGTTATAAAATTTTGCTGAAGGACAAATTTGTATGTTTTTCGCCCGAGAAGTTTGTAAAAATTGTAGACGGACAAATTGCCTCCTACCCCATGAAGGGAACCATGGATGCAAGCATCCCAAACTCGGAAGAGCTAATTTTGAA
This sequence comes from Draconibacterium sp., assembly GCA_030595485.1. Classification (GTDB taxonomy): domain Bacteria; phylum Bacteroidota; class Bacteroidia; order Bacteroidales; family Prolixibacteraceae; genus Draconibacterium. Next base: position 4,505 of record JAUVDE010000113.1, on the reverse strand, counting down.
CGACTCGAAAGAGCTGGCGGAACACAATACCATTGTCGACCTAATTCGGAACGACCTAAGTTTGGTAGCCAAAAATGTAACAGTGGACAAATTCCGATATCTGGAACGGCTAAAAACCAATATGCGCGACTTGTGGCAGGTTAGCTCGAAAATAACAGGTGACTTACCTCATGATTATGCTAAAAACATTGGCGATATAATTTTCAAAATGCTACCGGCCGGGTCTATTTGTGGAGCACCCAAAAAGAAAACAGTTGAAATTATTAAAGCTGCCGAAAACTACGACCGTAGTTTTTACACCGGTATTTTTGGTTATTTCGATGGTCGAAATCTCGATAGCTGTGTACTAATCAGATATATCGAAAACCAAAATGGACTGCTGGTATACAAAAGTGGTGGTGGAATTACTTTTATGAGTGATGCAAAAAAGGAATATGAAGAGTTGATGAAGAAGGTTTATGTGCCAATTGACTGATTAAATTAGATAAAAGCTTATATTAGACAAATGAAGGTTGAGGACGTTGATTTCAGTCTTAAACCCTTCTTTTCAATGCGTATGTTATTGAACTCAAATTATTTTCTTAAACCGATGCTAAATCATGAGAATTGCAAATGACCTTACTTGAAACCATTAAATGCCTCGATGGGAAATTGTACAATTTGCAATGGCATACTACCCGATTTAATCAGGCTCGAAAAGAATATTTTGGTCTTAACACCAAAATGAATTTAGCAAACTTTGTTAAGGTTCCATCGAGCTCGAAAAAAGGTTTACTTAAATGCCGTATTACCTATTCAAAAACAATAGACAAGCTTGAATTTCTTCCGCATGAATTCAGAAAAGTTGAAAGTTTAAAACTGGTTGAAAACAATACCATCAATTACAATTTTAAATTTTCGAACCGAGAAGAACTGAGAAAGCTATTTGAGCAACGTGATGATTGTGACGATATTCTGATTGTAAAAAACGGTTTTATAAGTGATAGTTTCGCTGCTAACCCCATTTTTTTTGATGGAGACACATGGTGGACACCAGATACGCCTCTTTTGCCCGGGACACAGCGTGCCCGATTAATCTCAGAAAGAAAGATTTCAGTTTGTAAAATTAGCCCTTCCGACCTTTCAAAATATAATAAAGTGGGACTAATAAATGCGCTTCAAGATATGAAGGACATGCCGATTATTGACATCGACAACATTCGAATTGGCTAACAAGGGGATTTCAAGAACCACCAAATCGAAAACTTCCATTTTAAGCTATTAAAGTTATTTTATCAAAAAAGAGCATCTTCCGCGATGAAAGATGCTCTTCAATATATATTGCAATTTCTTAAGTCTTGCAGCTAGAATTTCCGATACTTAAAATCCAGCATCTTATTAGCATCTGCCTCAACAAACTTAGCCGATGCAATATCCCAATGCAAAGTTTTGTTTGGAAAACGGTTCGCAATTACTCCCAATAAAATTGATTCGGTCAAACGGGCAGCATATGAAAATGATGCGCTACACTCATCCTTACCCAAACAAGTATCAACAAACTGGTGGTAATGGTCGGCTTCAGGAATTTCCGGGAAATCAATTTTCTCATATTTACCATTTACAATCAGCTTCGGATAATCCCAATGCGGTAAAAGTAAATTGCCTTTTTCACCTACAAACACAGCACCCTGCTCGGGTAGTTTATCATTTTTTGGCAACTTCAAATCTTCATGTTTATCTGGAGCTCCTGGGCCATCGTACCAAACCCATTTTAGTTTATCGCCAGTATATTTAGTTCCCGGGAATTCATATTCAACAACATTATGTTCGGGATGACCAAAACCGGTTGGTTTACGACATTTGGTTTTAATCGTTCTAGGCACATCTAATTCGAGGGCCGTATAAGGAGTGTCGAAAATATGAACGCCCATATCACCTAATGTTCCACAGCCGTAATCCAACAACTTACGCCAATTCCCAGGATGATAAATTTTATTTTTATAGGGTCTTTCGGGTGAAGTACCTAACCACAGATTCCAATCCAAATGTTCAGGAACAGGATCACTTCCCGTTGGTGTCGGACCATCATAACCCCAATTTTTAGGCGACCAGGCGCGTACTGTATTTACTTTACCAATAATCCCTGATTGAATTAAAAGTACAGCTTTCAAATACATATCGCTTGAATGACACTGAATTCCCATTTGGGTAATCAAGTTATTATCTTCAGCATACTTCCGCATGGATCGCGCTTCAGAAACATGATGTGTTAATGGTTTTTGACAATATACCGGTTTGCCCATTTGCATGGCCAACATCGAGGCTGGTGCGTGAGTATGATCGGGTGTTGAAACAATTACTGCATCAATTGCACTGCTCATTTTATCGAAAAGCACACGATAGTCAGTAAAAACCTTTGCATTCGGATGCAACTCTTTAGCAGCTGCCAAACGTATTGAATCCACATCGCACAAGGCGGTTACTTCCACCATGGGATGCGACGAAATAGAATTTAAGTCGGCTAATCCCATTCCTCCAACTCCAATATGAGCCGTTCGGAGTTTACCATTTTTTGCCAATGCCCAAACCGATGAAGGTAACATTGTAATTGAGGCAAAAGCTGCTGCCCCTTTTAGAAAGTCTCTGCGTTTCATTATTATTGGTTTAAAGTATTCTGACAAGATAGTTACAATTCTCTGAATTTAATAGCTCTATAATGCGATAATTGAGAATAGAACCCATGTAAATATTGTTTTTTTTCAAGGCAGTTTCAAACCCTGAAAATCATTGAGCAAGTCATACAACTTCACTTTTATACTATCCACTCCACCTTCAACATCCGATTCAATATTTAAGGGCATTACCGGGTCGTGCAAGGACATACGCAATAAAAACCACCCCGTTTCGTCAGCTGCAGTGCAACGTACACGCACTCCTTCGAAATTTGGAGAAACTACATTCCATCCTTCTACCAAGGCAACTTGCTTTTGTAATTCATTTAATACTTGCTTGCCGTACTCACCAAAATTATCTTCCAAAATAGAGAAACGAAATTCTTTACTTTCAAGCGGTTGTTGTAACGCTGAAATTAAATCAGTCAGGGTTTGACCTTGAGCATTTCGTTTTGCCATTTCAACCAAAAGCTTTGCCACCAAGTAAGCTCCATCATCGAGAAAATAATTTTCTTTTAGAGCAGCATGACCAGATGTTTCAATGGCCAACCAGCTTTCTTCACCAACCTCATTCTTTCGAATTGATTCGTTGATTACATTCTTATAACCGCGTTGAAAACGATGATGTTTCCCTTTCAATTCACCTTCAATAAACTGAGTTAATCCTTCGGAAGTAACCGAGTCGGTTACAATTGTACTACCGGGATGTTCTTGTAGTATCACAGCTGCGATTAAGGCAATAAGTGCATTTCGATTAACCGGATTTCCTTTAGCATCAACAATGGCCGAGCGATCGACATCGGTATCAAAAATTACACCCAGGTCAGCTTTTTCTCTAATTACCGCTTGGCAAATTGACTCCATTGCAGTTTTATCCTCAGGATTGGATACATGGTTTGGGAAAGTTCCATCCGGGTCGAGAAACTGACTTCCACTGGTATCAGCGCCTAATTTATGGAGCACCTTGGTAGCAAAAAAACCGCCCGCACCATTTCCGGCATCTACAATAATTTTTAAACCTTGCAGTGGCTGTTCATAGTTGTTTTGCACATCGGCACTTTTCCGAATATAATCCACAAGAAATGAGGAATATTCATCAATAAAGTTCCATGTGGTTACTGGTGAGTTGCTTTTCTTTGCAGGAAATACTCCTTCCGCTGCTATTCGTAATATGTCACTAATATCATTTTTATTTAAACCTCCCTTATTCGTGAAGAATTTTAATCCGTTACGATTAAATGGCAAGTGACTGGCTGTAATCATTACTCCTCCGGTAGTTGGATTATCACCAGAAACAGTGGTCATAAACATGGCAGGAGTTGATGCCAGTCCACAATCAAAAACCATTGCCCCAACATCTTTCATACCCGACAAAAAGGCTTCTTTTAAGGCTGGACCTGAAATACGTGAGTCGGTTCCAACCGCAACCGACACATTACTCTCATTGCTAAAATTCTTTAACCACTGCACAAAGGCTAAGCCGAGCACATTAACAACATCGGATGTCAAATTCACTATTTCCCCTTTAACGCCTTCTAAAGCAACTCCCCGAATGTCGGAACCATTTTGTAATTTATGCCAATCCATATTTTAGTTTTTGTGCTTCGTTAAATTTACAAATTACAATTAAAGAAATGTTTATCCTTTTATGTAAATATGCCTTTCATTATTATCTATCGCATCCTGTATTGTCATGAATAGTTTGACATTTTCGAGATTCTGTTTCGAAGAAATATAAATTAAGATGAACAAAAACTGCTACTTAACATAAATTCCATTATTGACTTTTGTGTGCTTAATCCTTAAATTGTATCTGATTAACAGACGCAAATAAAGACAATCTTTTTTACCCAT
>JAUVDE010000014.1 GCA_030595485.1 Draconibacterium sp. | reverse complement strand
TGGTGGCACTTTAGCAATTTGCCCCAAATGTACAACGGGAAATATTCTTAAAGGTAAAAACGCTTATGGTTGTAGCGGCTGGAAAGACGGTTGCGATTTCAGGCTTCCATTTGTATTTATGGATAAGAAATTGACAGATAGCCAGGTAAAACGTTTGATTGAAAAAAAGGCAACTACCAAACTAAAAGGCTTTGTTTTAAGTGGCAATAAAGTTGAAGGAGTATTAAGGTTAACAGATGAGTTTAACGTAGAATTTGAAAATAAAACACCCGAAACTAAAGAACAAAATAGTGGAATGCCAACTTGCCCCAAGTGTGGCAAAGGTCAATTAATAAAAGGCAAAACTGCCTATGGATGTAGCCACTGGAAAGAAGGGTGTAAATTTAAGTTTACATTTGATGAAATACGGAAAAAAGCGCAAGGGCAGCAGCTAACAAAGGAATTGGTGATGAAAATTATTAGTAGTTCTTAATTATGAATTGGTATTGCACGGCAAACAAAGTGCACTACATATTGAACCCACAAAGCAACAAAATATAATTATCTGGTATCACAACAAGCTTTGCTCCGAAGCTAATTTGTCAAAATATTCGATGGTTTTAGTTAAACCTTCACGAAGTGGTACTTTAGGTTCCCAATTGTCTAGTTTTTCGCGAGCCAAAGAAATATCAGGCTGGCGCTGTGTCGGATCATCTGCAGGTAAAGGTAAGTGTATTAGTTTCGATTTAGAACCGGTAATGTCAATAATTTCGTTTGCAAGTTCCAGCATTGTAAATTCACCTGGATTACCAATGTTAACCGGGCCGATAAAATCATCATCAGTTTTCATCATTCGCATCATTCCTTCAACTAAATCGCTTACATATTGGAAACTACGCGTTTGTTGTCCATCGCCAAAAATGGTAATATCCTCGTTTTTAAGAGCTTGCATTATAAAATTCGAAACAACACGTCCATCGTCGGGTTCCATTTTAGGGCCATAGGTATTAAATATTCGTATAATTTTAATCAACACCTCGTTTTGATGATGATAATTCACGAACAACGATTCAGCACATCGTTTGCCTTCGTCGTAACACGAGCGAACTCCAATTGGATTTACATTCCCCCAATAGTCTTCAGGTTGAGGATGAACATCAGGGTCGCCATAAACTTCGCTAGTTGAGGCTTGCAGAATTTTAGCTTTAATTCGTTTGGCCAAACCCAACATATTAATGGCTCCCATTACCGAAGTTTTTATGGTTTTAATGGGATTATATTGATAATGAATGGGTGAAGCAGGACAAGCCAAATTGTAAATTTCATCCACCTCTATATAAAACGGTTGCGTTACATCGTGTCGTATTAATTCAAAATAAGGATTATCAATTAAATGAACAATCTTTGCTTTTTTTCCGGTAAAGTAGTTATCCAAACAAATAACCTCGTTCCCTTTATCGAGTAGGGTTTCGCATAAATGTGAACCAACAAAACCGGCTCCGCCAGTAACAAGTATTCGTTTCATAAAGTTACAATCGTTTTATTGAATTAAGATAGATCGCGAAAGTCCTCCAAATTACTAAGAAAGAGTTTCATTTCATAATTATTTTATCTTGCGACCTATGGCATAGTAAGTGTACGAGCGCTCCTTCATTTCTTCCGGGTCATAAATGTTTCTTCCGTCAAAAATCAATTTATTCTTTAATAGTTTTTCAAGTACTCGGAAGTTTGGCACACGGAATTCCGACCATTCGGTTACCAGAATAAGTGCATCGGCATCGATTACTGCTTCGTATTCATCTTTCGCATAAGTAATTTTATCGCCTAAAATACGCTCTGTCTCTTTCATTGCAACCGGGTCGTAAGCCACAACCGTTGCACCTGCCTCAATCAGTTTGTCAATAATAACCAATGAAGGAGCCTCGCGCATATCGTCTGTTTTAGGTTTAAAAGATAAGCCCCACATGGCAAACCTTTTTCCTTTCAAATCGCCATTAAAGTGTTTGTGTATTTTGTGAAATAGCACTTCTTTCTGTCTATAGTTAACCGACTCAACAGCTTTTAAAATATCGAGTGAATAGCCCTTTTCGTCGGCAGTGCGAATTAAAGCCTGAACATCTTTTGGGAAACAAGAACCACCATAACCTGTTCCGGGATAAATAAATTTGTTCCCTATACGCGCGTCGGAACCAATTCCACGACGAACATTATCTACATCAGCGCCAACAATATCACAAAGGTTAGCAATGTCATTAATAAAACTAATTTTTGTGGCAAGCATCGAGTTTGCAGCATATTTCGTCATTTCTGAAGAAATGATATCCATAAAAAGAATGGGATGCCCGTTTAAGACAAAAGGCTTGTATAAACGTTTCATTACTTTTTGTGCTTGTGCTGATTCTGTTCCGATTACAATACGATCAGGTTTTAGGAAGTCGGCAATGGCACTTCCTTCTTTCAAAAACTCAGGATTTGAAGCTACATCAAAAGGAATGTCCTTTCCTCGCTTTTTAAGTTCGTCGAGAATAGCATCTTTTACTTTTGATGAAGTGCCAACAGGAACCGTACTTTTGGTAACCACCACCAAATAATTATTCATGCTTTTACCAATATCGCGGGCAACACCAAGTACGTATTTTAAATCGGCACTTCCGTCTTCATCAGGAGGTGTACCTACCGCAATAAAAACAGCTTCAGCTTCATCAATACTTTCAGCGATATTTGTGGTGAATACTAATCTGCCTTTTTCTACATTCTTTTTATAGATGTCTTCAAGACCTGGCTCATAAATTGGAATTATCCCTTTGTTTAAATTGTCAATTTTCTTTTGGTCAATGTCAACACATGCCACATTAACGCCGGTTTCGGCAAAACATGTTCCCGAAACTAATCCAACATAACCTGTTCCTACTACTGATATTTTCATTGTGTATTGTTAACGAATTACATTTACATGTTTTTGTGTTTGCCGGATTTTTACTCAAATATAAGGTCCAACAAACATTAAAAACATAGTTATAAAATCGGAAGCAAATATATGTATTTAAATCATAAAGAACATTGAGAAAGTATTAATTACAGGCTTCTTTGGTCAATATTGTTTTTATTGAAATTTATGCCAAATTTGATTAGTAAAAACCGTTGTTAGCTGTTGGTTGATTTGCATTTATTTTTGGGCAATTCAGAACTTTCTTATTCTCGAACTGTTCTATTCTCAAATATGATTTTATGAAATCGAAATTCTATTTAATTCTAATAGCTATGATAATTCAAATGGGTGTGTTTTCGCAAATTGCTGATGAAATAAAAGTTGAAGCAAAAAAGCAGACTGAATATGCCTTGGAGCTTTGTAAACATTTGCATCAAAACCCGGAATTGTCGTTTCATGAATTTGAAACTGCCAAACGAATGGCCAGGGAATTAAATGATTTGGGTTTTGAAGTGACCGAAAAGCTTGGAGGAAACAGTGTGGTTGGTGTTTTCAGAAATGGTGATGGTCCAACGGTAATGCTTCGCACCGATATGGATGCATTGCCCATTGCCGAAAAAACAGGTTTACCTTTTGCAAGTGTAAAAGTCGCTGATTTAGATGGCGATGATGTGGCTGTAATGCATGCGTGCGGACACGATATTCATATGAGTACATGGACTGGAACTGCGCGTTCTTTGGTGGCTTTAAAAAAGGAGTGGAGAGGAACCTTGATGGTTCTTGCGCAGCAGGCCGAAGAGTACAGCGGTGGGGCTGGAGAAGCAATTGAAGCTGGTTTGTTTACTAAGTTTCCGACGCCCGATTATGCTTTGGCTTTCCACATAAATCCTGAGTTGGAAACCGGGCAGATTGGTTTGGCCGGAGGGCCTGTGTTTGCCGGAGTTAAAACGGTAGAAATTACGGTTTATGGTAAAGGTGGTCATGGTGCTTATCCGCAAAAGTGTATCGACCCCATTGTAATTTCATCGCGAATTGTTACCGACTTGCAAACCATTGTAAGCCGCGAATTAAGCCCAACAGAACCTGCAGTAGTTACGGTTGGCTCTATTCATGGCGGAACACGTCCCAATATTATTCCTGATGAAGTAAAAATGCAATTAACACTTCGTTATTTCTCAGATAAAACCATTGAAAAGGTAATTGCTTCGATAAAACGAATATGTAAAAATGCAGCATTATCAGCGGGAATGCCAGCAGATAAATTGCCTTTGGTAGATGTATCACTTGTTGATACACCACCCGTTTTAAACGACGAAGAATTGAGTTTAAAGCTTGGAGGTTTTGCGTCTGAAATTATAGGTGCTGAAAATATTATCTCAACTACACCCGAAATGGTTGGTGAAGATTTTGGAAAATATGGTTTAACCAAAGAGGATGTTCCTATTTGTTTAATGTGGTTGGGAAGCACCAGCTCCGAAGAGATGAAACGTTTAAAAGCTGCTGGCAAAAAACCTTACCCTTTACATTCTCCTATGTTAAACCCCGATTACAAAAATACCATTGAAACCGGGATTGCTGTTATGGCTGGAAATGTGATTGGCTTACTTAAAAAATAAAAGCCCTTCAGGGGAGGAAGAGCTTCAAAATCGCTGTTTAATTAAAACTATTCAGCCGGAATATAACTGGCATCATTATCTATTGTGCCCAGGTGTGTTTCTATTTTCTCAACAATGGGTTTAAAATCTTCCCATAGTTGTTTGCCTTCTTCTCCAAATTTCTCCCACTTTTCTCCATTCATCGAATAGTGTTCAGCTGGCGAGCTTCCCATATTATTTATGACATAAACAATTGACATTTCGGGGCCAAACTGCGGATAGTACATATAATACGATCCTTCTATGTCGTGCTTTTCATAAAGTGCTTTGTAGCGTTTGGCAATTTCCATAAATTCCATCTGCTTTCCATTCTTAATGTGTAATTTCTCAAAGAAACGAAACTGTTTACCTTCTGCAGATTCTGATGATTGTGTGGGTAAAACTGAAATGTCGGGTTGAAGTTCAAGAATAAAACTTCCTATCGATTTGAAGTTACCGTCGAATTTTGCCCAAATCTCTTTTTGCTTTTCCGGATGTTCTTCCCACAGCGTTTCATCTAGTTCATTCATCTCGTCTATTTGCGCAAATTTCTGAAAGGGTGTTGAATACCATAAATAGCCGTCGCTGGTATAATTTACGTAACCGGCATACGGGTAATTTTGTTCTTTTAAAAATTCATGTTGAAAAGTAAGGGCATCGACCATGTTGTCTAATTGAGTTGGGCTAAGTTGTACTTCCCAAACAACAAATTTGGTTTTAGGTACATCATCTTGGGCACTTACATTCTCAATTGAAATAATTAGAAAGAAGATGAGGAAGAGGGCTAGTAACTTTTTCATGTGGTAATTTTTAAATTTATAATGCAATTCTGGTTAATTACCAACAAGTTATGGATTCATTAATTAAAATACAAATAAGTCTTTTAAATGATTGGTAAGGATAGCAGTCCCTCTTGCGTGTTTGTTACTTTTTTTGATGAAAAAAATAGTTAGTTTGTTGAATTGCGAAACTTACTGATTAACAATAAGTTGCTGGATAGGTAGGTTTAGTATCGAAAATAGTTATAACAGTTGCTGTAATTAATAGAAGTGTTGATTGATTCCAAATATGCAATAATAGTTTCGGCAGCTGTTAGCGATTGAATAATACCATTTTCGGGGAAATAGCTGGAGTGAACTGCAGCGATATAATCGTTTATACCCACTTTCAGTAAATAGTTGTCGGGTATTTTTCGTCCTAGTTCATCTCTTATTTCAATAGCACCTCCGGCTTTTTTAATCTGAATCCCCGAGTAATAGAAGCCGGAGTCCGAACCTTGTAAAAATAATTTAATTTGTTCTACAGTCATTTCATAAAGAACAGTTCCATTATTAAAAGGAGAAATTTCGTAAATCTCACGTTTAATAATAGTCCCTTTATCAAGTGTTTTTCGAATTCCGCCTGTGTTTTGAAAACAAACATCGGCTTGCATATGGGCGCGAATGGCATTGGTGTAAAAACATCCTGTTGATGATTTAGAGTGGTATTCTTCGGAAAAGCCTATTTCTTCGTACAACTCAGGTTCATTATTGTAGCTCTCAATTAATGTTAGTAAATCGAGATCGTGTTCCTTGTAATTATTAAGGTTTATCAGAGAAAAATTTGAAGAGAGTAGTGTTTTGTCCATTATTTCTAGTTCAATTTTTCCAAGGAAATTAAGATATCCGCCCGATTGAAAAATTGGAGTATTATTAAAGACAGTGTCGATAATTGCATGGGAATGTCCACCAACAATCAAATCGAAAAAATTATTGTTTTGTGCCAGTTGGAAATCACCCCATGTGACCTCGTTGCCATTGTGTCCAAGATGCGAGAGTGCAATAAATAAGTCCGCATTTTCATCGCTTTTTACACTCGTAAAATCACGAACTACATTTTGAGCCGGGGTAAAAGTATAATCTTGCACACGCCAAGGGTGCGATGAAGGAATTATTGCTGTTTTTGAGCCATTGGTTTCGATTAGCCCCAAAAATGTAATGCGCAAATCATCGATAACAACTGTAGCAAAATCGTTGGGTTGATTTACTGTGCTGTTGTTGGCTTCGGCATTGGCGCAAACCCAAGGGAATGTAGATTGCTCTACCCTGGATTTTAAGGCTTCAGCTCCGTAATCAAACTCGTGGTTTCCAATGGTGGCCACATCAAAACCAACTTCATTCATAATGTCAATTATTGGGAAACCTTTTTCAGCATAATTATCTACCACCGGATTACCTGAAAATAAGTCGCCGGCACTGGCAACTAGTACGTTTGTTGTTGTGCGTTCTGCATCAACAATATGTTTTACTTTCGAAAAATTATCGATTTGACCATGTACGTCATTTACAAAAAACAAGGTAAGCTTGGTGGAAACTGAGTTCGTAGGTTCGTTCTTATTTTCATTACTGCAACTGCAAAATAAAATAAGACTAGCCAGAAGTATTGCCCAAGTTGTTTTCATGCTGCAAAATTAGCTAATTCTGTTTTCTAGCAGTGCCTTTTCTTAAATATTTTAAATCAAAATTATAGAATATCATATTGAGTATTTTCTGCTGTGTCACGGTATAAACAGGCAACAAAAAGCCCCTAAAGAAGTATTCCTTTAGGGGCTTTTTCGACTGTTTAATATTTCATTACTCTTGCATACGCCAGTGAAGGTGCTTTATTGCGCCATTGCGAAATACCTTAATTACATATTCATGGCCTTTTTCAATTTTATTAAGATGTTCCCATAGTTTTTCGATATCTTCTCTCGAACTGAGTGGGATTCCATCGAAATCTAAAACAAAGTCGCCACCAGCTAAGAATTCGGTTTCACCAATACTCATGGTAACATAGCCACCTTTCATACCCATAAAATAGGCAGGAGAATTATCGGTTACCCCTTGAACTAAGACAGCACCTTCTTGTGGAACATTGAATAGTTTGCAAAATTCGGCACTCATTGGAACTACGTCGGCACCTAGCCAGAATCTACCTCTTTGCATTAGTAATTCTTTCGCAACTCCAGAGGTTGCAGCAAATCCTAATCCTTCGAAACCGCCAGAAAATGATAGAATTGAGCTGACAATACCAACTACTTCTCCGTCCATATTAAACATTGGTCCTCCGCTATTTCCTTTGTTAATGGAAGCATCGGTTTGGAAAAATTCCATTGCAGGTGCAGGATTCGTTTCGTTTAACTCTTTATGTTTTCCACTAATTATCCCTTTTGAAACCGAATGTTCTAAACCTAAAGGAGAGCCAATTACAAAAATGTCGTCACCTATTCTTACTTTTTCTGAATCTCCTATGCGGGCTGATGGAATGTTAGTAACAGCTCTTTCCAATTTTATTAAAGCAACATCGGCTGTTTTATCTATTCTTGCATTCGTAGCTACTAATTCTGTACCGTCTTTAAAGCTAACTCTAATTTTAGAGGCATTGGCAACAACATGAGCTGCCGTTAATACATACAATTGTTTTTCACCAACTAATACACCCGAGCCCAGGCCTTCAGCGCTAGTAAATGTTCCTGGAGTGCCCATGCCAACATTCTTTTTCTCCAATACATGAATGGTAACCACACTTTGGTCAACCTTTTCTACCAGATCGGCAAAACTCTGAGAACTGGCAACAAACGCCATAAGAACTAATAAATTAATAAGGAAAGTTTTTTTCATTTTTTGTATTTTTTATTGCACATGCAATTTAAGTTATTGAATTAAGAACAACCAACAAATTTCGCGATTGTTCGTTTCAATGTTTAATTTTTTTTGAAAAAGACAGGTAACAATTTATATTTTAGCTTTGAAGAGAAACCTCAATAATGTTAATAGATGTTAAATTTATAGCTGTAAATTAGTGTGTGATAAGAGTTACATCATGTTCATTTAAGATATTCTTATCTTTACGCACCAAATTGAAAAGCAGCTAACTTTGATATTCAATTCAGCATTCGAACCAATCTATCTATTATTGCCTATTATAGGCTTTATCATTGGTATGTTTGGAACCATGTTGGGTGGCGGGGGTGGCTTTTTCTTTTTACCTGTACTCACTTTAATTATTGGTGCTCCTCCACATGTTGCGGTTGCCACATCTCTGGCAGCCACGTTACCCATTTGTATTGTAGGTTCTTTAGGTCATTATAAAAAAGGAAATATTGATGTAAAAACAGCTTCAATATTTGTTGTGGCGGGAATAATCGGAGCTTTTGCGGGGGCTGGAATTACTGGGCTCTTGTCGGCAAAAGCATTAAAAGTAAGCTTTGGGATTTACGCAGTGTTGATAGCTTTAAATATGGCATTAAATACCTGGAAAAAGAAAAGGGCTGAAAATAATGGAGAACAAGAAAAGGACAGTTACAGATTGATGAAAGTTACTAAAGGGTCATTTTTTGGACTCTCAGCTGGATTAATTGCCGGAACATTTGGAACCAGTGGTACTGCGCCAGTTATGGCTGGATTATTTACCATGCGTTTACCCATAAAATTGGTAATCGGCACTTCTTTGTTAGTGGTATTGGTAAATACTCTTTTTGCTGTAGGTGCTCATTTTTTAGTTGGGCAAATCGATCTGTCTTTAGTGGGCTTTTTAAGTGCTGGCTCTATAATTGGCGCAATTGCTGGTACACAATTACTTTCAAAGGTTAAGGTTGAGAAAAAGGAAAATAACATACGCTACATATATGCATTTGTAATGATTGCTATTGGCGTTTTAATGATGATAAGTAAATAACAATGATAACTACAATTTACATAATTATTTTATCGTATTTCGTACTTGGTGCAGTGGGGTTTTACTTTATTAACCGGCTCAAAGAAAAGGAAGTGGCAAAAAAAAGCTGGACAAAGTTTATTACCTACTTTTTTATCATTCATATTTTGTTTTTCAGCATTGTTATAAATCCGGTGGCATTTCAATTGGTAGCTGCTTTAATTGTAGCAGTTTCAGCATCGGAGTTACTAAAGCTTTTTCGAAAAACAAACTATTCCGAAAAGGTCTTTTTTCTAAGCTCAGTTGTTGTGTTTGCTATATTGGTTCTCGGTTTTGTTTCCTTTAGTCAATTAGATAAAGAACTCATTTTATTTGCCTTCTTAATACTTTCAATTTTCGATGCATTTAGCCAGATATCGGGACAACTCTTTGGGAAAACGAAAATAGCACCTGAGATAAGTCCCAATAAAACAGTTGGAGGAACAGTTGGCGGTTCAATAATTGCAATTTTAAGTGCTCTGTTCATGAACCGTTTGTACGACCAACCTTGGTATATTGCAATGTTATTAGCAGCGGGAGTGGTGTTTTTTGCCTTTATTGGCGATATTTTGGCATCGTTGTATAAACGAAAATTTGGAGTGAAAGATTACAGTAATTTGATTCCGGGACATGGCGGTTTTCTGGACCGTTTTGACAGCCTGATTGCTGGAGGTGCGTGGGTTGCATTATTTGTTACCGTGCTGGAGTATATGGCTTAGCATTTCAGTATGGTAAATTGTCATTTCGGGCAGAAAAATAGGAATAGAAAACATTAATAGTATAATTTTGTTGGGTTAATAACGAAGAAAAAAACGAACACCGGATACTAGCTTAACAAAAACAAAAATATTTATGGGAAATACGATTACCTTATCGATTGTATATTTGGTAGCAATAGTTTTGTTATTGGCGTTTAATGAGTTGAATTATCGACGAATGAAAATTAAAGGTGAAATAACTCGAAAATTTGCTCACTTTACAGCAACCGTTGCAGTAGTTCCGTTCCCATATATTTTTAGTTCGCACTGGTATGTTCTCATTCTGGCAATCATATTTTTTGCCGCCTTATATTTTACACAATATGCCAAGCAACTAAAGTCTATTCACGACATCGATCGTAGATCAATTGGAAGCTATTTATTACCGTTATCCATCTATTCAACGTTTTTAATGTCGAATTTACTTGATAATAAATTTATATATATTCTACCCATGCTAATTTTGGGAATTTGCGATCCATTGGCGGCCATTGTTGGAATGAACATGAAAAAGAATAACCATAAAATTGTTATTTTTGGTATTGATACCGGTAAATCGATGTATGGCTCGGGTGCTTTTATGATTGCCGCATTTCTAATTAGTTTAATTGCATTATACTTTCATCGTGGCATGTTCGATTTTACAACCTTTTGGGTTGCTTTAGTTGTGGCACTTGTTAGTACTTTATGTGAACTGTTTAGTTGGCGAGGGTCTGATAATTTTACCATTCCGGTGGGAACAGCACTGATTTTATTGCTGGTTTTATATTAAGTAAAGCTTATGTAACTGTTGGCCGTTCTCGCATAAAAGAGTATATTGTATTATAATTATAGAAAATAGGATAGTTTAAAGATAAATTCTGCCGCCATGCAGAAATGATAATACGCCAGAAACAAAAGACAAAAACATGAAAAAGATTGTTATAAATGGAGCTAATGGTTATGTAGCCTCAAACTTTATAAACGAGTTGCTGCAGAAAAACTATAGGGTTATTGCTTTGGCTCGTAGTAATACCAAATTTTCAGCCGAAGATAGGATGAAAGCTGCATTGTTGGATATGAATGAAGGAGAAAGTGTAGACTTCTCAAACTTGGAGGTACATGATTATTCATTATTCGAAGCCGATTTTTCACTTCAGCCAGAAGAACTTGAGACGATATTTGGTGGAGATGTTGATTATTTCCACTTTGCTGCCAGCCTAAAATTCGATATCAAATCGAAGGAAGAAATTTTTGGAACCAACTTGCAAGGAGTTACCAATTCTGTTGACACATTTTTGAAATATACTCAATCAGATTCCCGTTTCTTTTTTGTAAGTACCGCGTACTCGTGCGGTAATATTAAAGGTACATTTGAAGAACGTTTTTATGATAATGCTGAAATCGATGCTTTTCGTAACTATTACGAGCAGTCGAAACGCTACGCTGAAAATGTAATTAGAAAATACATTGATGAAAAGGGATTAAATGCATGTATTCTTCGTTTATCGCAAGTGGTTGGAAATAACCAAACCGGCGTAACCAAAACCGATTATGGCATTTTTGATTTTTCAAAACGAATGCAAAATATTGCACTTAAATATCCGGGTCGTAAGGTTCGTGTAAAAATAGATCCAGCCTCCACACAAAACCTGATTCCGATTGATACGGTTGTAACTTATTTAATGAGTGCAGTTAAAGCTGAAAATGCCCCTGTAATTTTAAATATGATTGCCAAAACTTCGATTACAAACGCTGATCTTTTGAGGGGTCTTGGTGAATTGCTACCTATTAACTTAGTGCCCGACTTAAACTTGCAACGTGACGAAATGGATTCGTTGGAGCGCATAATTGCAGTTGGAATGTCGTTTACAGGAGCCTACATTGATACCGATATCTCGTTTGACACTACTCAACTCGATTCAATAGTTAAGGATGAGGTTACAGCTGTAACTCCTGAATCAATTCGTAATATGCTTGAATACTTCTTAAACGGAATGGCATCGAAAAAAAGTGGTCAAACCTTACAAAATGTTGGTTGAAAAAACTGTTTTTTTGTTATTTTAACAAAGAGTTTTAACTTCACTTCCTTTTAAAAATTCACTACAAATTAAGTTTGATTAAGGTGTGTTTAAACAATTACTATGAAAATTATAGTTAAAGGAGAAAATGTACTAAATGTACCAAACGCTATAAGTTTATACAGGCTGTTGGTATTTCCGGTAATATTATTTATGGCGCTTACCAACCGCGAAAGCACCTATGTTGTATTACTTTGTATCAGTTTAGTTAGTGATGCCTTAGATGGAAGTATAGCTCGTCGTTTTAATTTGCAAACCAAATTTGGAGCAGCACTCGATAATTTGGCAGATATTTGTACATATGCGATGGCCGTTTTAGGCTTGTTTGTTTTTAAATGGACAGAAATTGAACCTCACGCTTTAATTCTTTATATATTCTTTTCACTATTTATAATTAGTTATATCGTTGCTTTTGCTCGTTTTGGAAAGATTCCTGGACTGCACTTGTATTCTGCGGTTTCAGCCGGATATGTACAAAGTATTTTCTTCTTTGTTCTATTTGTGTTTGGGTTTTATTCCGGGTTCTACTACTTGGCAATTGGGTGGGGCGTAGTTGCTTATACCGAAAAGATTCTAGTTTTGCTACGACTCGATGACATTAAGCGAGGCGTGAAAGGTCTTTATTGGCTTATGAAAGAACAAAAAGCAAATTAGAATATGCATGCCACATTTCCTTAAGAATGTGGCTTTTTAATGACTTTTCGTGATTTGATTTCTAACATAATTATGTTGTATATTTGGTAGATATACCAATCTGCCGGATAAATTGAGATTATTAAAATTTGCAATAGTATTCTTTATTCTTCAATGTTCTGCTTCCCAACTTTTTGGGCAAGGAAAATTGCACAACTGGATGGAAAGAAGAGATTCACTAAAATCAGTTGCTTTTGTTGAGGGTAAACCCTGGCTTTCGCCAATAATTGCTCCGGCTTACACTGCCGATGCAGGTTTTTTGGTTTCTGGAGGAATGATTTATTCGTTTCGTGTGAATAGAAATGACACCATTTCGCAACGCTCCACTTTACCTGCAACCATTTTTTATAGTTCAAAGGGGAACTTTGGAATTCGTACCTTTCTTAAAACATTTTGGCTCGAGGACAAATTTCGTTTTAATACCAACTTAACTATTCGAGATAAAGACAATAATTATTACGGTAAAGGTTTTGACCAGATTGAGAGTACTTATAAATCGGATACAACTACATTATACCACGAAACAACTGCCAGTGCCGATATTGATTTTATTTACCAGATAAGACCTTCGCTGTTTGTTGGCTTCAAACTAAAACCGAGTTTTGCAAACACCAAAAATTTTGCTGAACCGGTTGAAAATGATCCCTATCGCTCGCAGTTTGACGATAAGTATTTTTTGAATGGTCTTGGAGGGCAAGTGGCCTATGATACACGCGATGTAGTGGTAAATGCCTGGAGTGGAATATTCTTAAACTTCTCGGCTTTATTTTACGATAATATTTTTGGTAGCAAATATGATTTTCAGCAATACGAATTCGATACTCGTTATTATAAAACTTTAACACGACCTGGGAATGTGTTGGCTTTTCGTTTTTACACGCGTTCAACCTATGGGGATGTTCCTATTACCGAGCTTTCTGATTTTTCAGGAGGCAAAAACTTACGTGGTTATTTAATGGGGCACTATCGCGATAATACCACTGCTTTTGCCTTAAGCGAATGGCGTTATACTTTCCTGAAAAAAAATGGAAAGTTAAGCAAAAGTGGAATGGTTGCTTGGGTTGGTGGTGGAAGTATTGGGCCTGATGTGGTTGGTCTTACCAAATGGTTACCCAATGCAGGTATTGGCTATCGTTTTGAACTGCAACCTCGCATGAATGTTTGTGTAGATTTTGGTGTTGGGCGCGATTCGCAAGGCGTATATTTTAATTTTACTGAAGCTTTTTAAGAAGTGTTTTTACGCTTGACTCTCCATTTTTATGATTGTTATTTTACATGCCGCGTATGATACCCACAATGATGAAAAATCCAGCGAGCGCTATCAGTGAAGTAAGTACAATAAGCAATTTCGAACGCTTTTTGTCAGTCCAGTCTAATAGGAGTGCAGGAATTGCCAAAACCGAAGCTATAATAAAACTCCAGTAGCCAGGCAATAGTTGCGCTTCAATGGGGATTTCGTTTAAAACTTCATCGTCTATTTCTTCGGCAACCACTTCTGCAGGACTTAAATAATCACCCATTGCAAGATAATCACCAAATACGATTACAGCCGAAAAAATGCCAAGCAATAAAAAGATGGCGATACCAATTAGGCGGAAGGCTTTTTTGTGTTCAACCCAGCCATAAATAATCATAAATAGTGCAGCAAAAACAAACCATTGTGGTATGGTATATAAAAAAGTATTGGTCATTATAATCTTAATTTATTGGCAACAAAGTTTAAAATAATTTCTAAATGTAAAAAGCAAAATAGGAGCAGCCAAATAAAAGCGTAATTTTGGACATAATTAAAGAAAATTAAAGTGAAATTACCTGAAGTAAACCCAAAGGCAAAAGCCCTTGTTTTCGATTTAGACGGAACACTTGCCGATACCATGCCCGTTCATTTTTGGGCATACAAAAATATTTTAGCTGAGTACGGAATTGATTTTACCCCAGAACTTTTTGCTACTCTTGCTGGAATTCCAGCTGTTGGTACCATTGTAAAGCTCAACGAAATATTTGGCACAAAAATGAATCCTGAAGAAGTGGGGCACTTTAAGGAAGCCGAGTACGAAAAAATAATGCACAAAATGAAACCAATAGTACCGGTAGTTGAATTGGCAAAACAATATTATGGCAAGTTGCCTATGTCGATTGGAACAGGTGGTTATTTTCGTCTGGCCTGGAAAACTGTTGATATTCTGGATTTAAGACAATATTTCGATATTTTGGTTTCGGCAGATGATGTTACGCATTCAAAACCACATCCCGAGACATTTTTGAAATGCGCCGAAAAAATGGGTGTTGCTCCCGAGTTTTGTCAAGTGTTTGAAGATGGTGAACCTGGAATGGAAGCTGCCCGCGCAGCCGGAATGATGGCAACTTTAGTAACCGATTGCTACGATGTAACTATTGGCGAACCCATTTAAGAAAGAATTTAGTACACGGTGTTAATTCGTGTGTCAATTTTCTTTCATTCCGAAGCGTAGAATGAGCGAGAAATCATTCATGGGAAATTTGGCAACATCTTAATCTTGTAAATTCCAATCCAAAGTAACTTACAGATTCGATTTGCTGAGTCTGGAATCTTGACCTTTAATCGTAACTAAAAATCAAGATTCCAGCAAACAGTTTTTCAAAATCGATTAAAGGCTGCTACAAATGTCCTGCTCAAATTCGTGTTCAATTCTAATTCGTGTTCTACCGTCTTCCATTTTTTCAGAACTTACTTTCGAGTCGGTATTGTTTTGATAGTTACCGTTCGTGTCGAATTTGGTATGGAAAGTTGCGTATTCCCATTCGCCTTGCCATTGTAGTTTAATCTGGTATTCCTGGTTTGGTTTTGCCAATAGATTAACTTTTCCACCTTTCATATCAACACCTTGCCACTCGTCGTTACTTCCGTTAATTCTTATGTAGCCCGAATAGGTTGGTGCTACTGCTATTTCCGAATTATCTCTGCAGGTAACAATCAGTATAACCTGATATTCCTCGTATCCGTCGGCAGCCTCTACATCCACTTCGTAACTTCCGCTGCATAAGTTTTCAATATTCAAATCGGCAATGGGTTTAAACGACGGGTTGTTACTACGGAAAACAATTTTTGCACTCTCTTGAGGAACATTCTCTAAGTTAAACGATGTAGGGAAACCACCTTTAAATGTTTCTGATTTTATTTTTTGTCCTTTTGAATTGTAAAAGTCGCCAACAATAGAAAAACTGGACAGGGCATTTGAGGAAAACTTAATTGCACAACCTGTTTCACAAAGAGTTGTTAATAGAGCACTTGCCAATGTATAAGTAAAGTTAAGGCTGCTGTGGTCGATAGTGTTTCCGCGAATTTCCCAACTGTCGCCAACAAAATTGGCAAAACCAAAAACATCAGGTTCTGGTTCACCTACATAACTGGCAATTTGTGTAATGACTGCTTCGTTTAAATCGGCAACTCTGCGGCCTCCAAGGCTAAAACTCTTCAGGGTTCCTGTTTCTAATTTTTTAAACGATACTAATTTTTTTGTGCCGTTATGGTTCAAACGATCAAGTACCAAAGGATAGTCTGTTGTTTTTTGCATCGTAACTACTAAAAAGTGTTCTTTGTCACTGTTGTAGGCGGCCATCATTTCTTCAAGATTATTGAAAATTGACTCACCATTGTAGTCTTTACATTTTAATAAATCCGACTTCAATACTTTGTGTTTAATTTCGTATTCTTCACTAGATGTTGCTGATTTGGTGTTTGTAGTTGAAACAAAAAACACAAAAGAATCATCATCTTCTTCAC
The DNA here is from genome assembly GCA_030595485.1 of Draconibacterium sp. Taxonomy (GTDB): domain Bacteria; phylum Bacteroidota; class Bacteroidia; order Bacteroidales; family Prolixibacteraceae; genus Draconibacterium. The sequence goes on along the minus strand of JAUVDE010000014.1, from coordinate 1,532 downwards.
CGGTTAATGTTGTATCGTCGCTGTCCTCTTTAGCTAAAAGCAGTTCAAATGTTTTGTTGCCCTCGCTGTTTATTTGAATTCCTTGCGAAAAGGCCTGATAACCATCAATTTCAACATGTACTGCAAACTCAAGTGGCGAATTAGCCGAAACCGATAAATTTGGGTCAAACGTTAATTCCATCTGCCCAAGAGAAGTGGCGTAATCATCATTTTTACTGCCCGTAAAATCAACAATGTCGTTGGCATGTGTTCCGGTAAACCACATTTTTGCAGGCATTGTAATAGGCGAATTGTCAGCTACATCAACAAACTTAAAGTTGGCGCGTGTGGTAAAAAAGTTAAAATCAACCAATAAAAGGGTTATGTTATCCCCCGTGTCTTTATCAATTGTTGGATCATCGAGCATTTCTCCACAACCCGAAAACAATACACTTATGAAAAGTATCACAAAAATTCTCCAGCTATTTGTATTTTTAATGTTTTTCATTTTGTTTGAGTTTAAGTTAGAAAAGTTTAATAGCTAAACCAAGTTTAATTACCGGGTAAATTTTGTAGGCATCAAACTGATACTCCAGGTATTCGTCGTGCTTCAAATCCGGATCGGCTGTTGGCGAAAGCAAACCATCGGCAGTAATTCTTAAATCGGGTGGTCCCATGTAGTATAAACCGGTTTCGAAACGGAAAACCACACCATCGCGTTTTCCCATAAAACCTTGGAACCCAAGTCCTGCATATGGAGAAACTTTAAATTCTGATTCGGCTTCAATTTTAAACGAACCAATGTCTTCGGCAGGAATAATAATATCGCCATACGCTAAATCGCTTACTGCTGCTCCAGTAATTTCGGGATTATACGAATTAAATATAACTCCGGCCGATATATAAAGATTTTTGGTGTAGGTGTAGTCTGCCAGCAACAAAATCCCTCCGGTTTTAAAATCAAATTCAGCATCGTACTGGATCTCATCTTCATGAAAGTCGAATTCGTGGTTAAACTTTAGCGATTCGTAAGCTGTACGCAACGAAAACTTGTTACTAAAAGCATATCTGGCATTTACGCCCCAGCCGTTGGTGGAGGCATGGGCGCCCAAATAAAATCCACGATTAAAATTTGATTCGTTTTTCGATGCCTCTTGCGCTTGGGTTGTAAATACAAAGCACAGCATCATAAAGATTAAACTCGATTGAGTAATCCACTTCATAGCAAGTATTTTAGTATGTAATTTGCGTCCAGACAAATTACTGATTATTAATGGTTGAGAGCAAAAATAGGAAAAAATGAACACCCTCAAAATTCCGAGTGGATTAATTTTGATTTCAATATTGCCTATATTCGCCTCATGGATTTTAAAGTAGTTTCGGAATACAAACCCACAGGTGACCAGCCTGAGGCAATTCGTCAACTAACCGAGGGGGTTGAAAGTGGCGAAAAATACCAAACCTTATTGGGAGTAACCGGATCGGGTAAAACATTTACCATAGCCAATGTAATTAAGGAGGTAAAACGTCCAACCTTGGTGTTAAGTCATAAC
>JAUVDE010000296.1 GCA_030595485.1 Draconibacterium sp. | reverse complement strand
CTTCATATCTAATAGTCTTTCGACTTTTCTTCTTTCTTTACTAAGTACTTAATACTAACTACTCAGTACTAATTCTTAGTCTTCTTTTACCGACTCAATCAAAACTTCCAAAATCTGCTTACCTGCTGCGGCCACGCTGGTGCCAGGACCAAAAATAGCAACTGCACCTGCTTCATACAAGAAATTGTAATCCTGAGCTGGAATAACTCCACCACAGATAACCATGATATCGTCGCGACCAAGCTTTTTAAGTTCAGCAATAATTGCAGGAACCAAAGTTTTATGACCGGCTGCCAACGAAGAAACACCAACTACATGCACGTCGTTTTCAACGGCTTGTTTCGCACTTTCTTCAGGAGTTTGGAATAATGGTCCCATATCAACGTCGAAACCGATATCGGCATAACCTGTTGCCACAACTTTTGCACCGCGGTCGTGTCCGTCTTGTCCCATTTTTGCAATCATAATACGTGGCTGACGACCTTCCATTTCAGCAAATTTCTTCGCCAACGCCTGAGCTTCCTGGAACTCTGATTTATCTTGTGCTTCTGCTTTATACACGCCTTCAATAGTTCTGATTACTGCTTTATATCTTCCTGCAATTTTCTCGCAAGCATCTGAAATTTCACCTAACGAAGCGCGTTTCTGTGCAGCATCAATAGCTAATTCCAATAAGTTTCCTTCGCCTGTTTCGGCTGCTTTTGTAATGGCTTCTAACGATGCCTGAACTTCAGCTTCATTACGATTTGCACGTAATTTCTCTAGTCTTTCAACTTGCGAAATACGAACAGCAGTGTTATCAACTTCCAAAATATCAATTGGGTCTTCTTTTTCCAAACGATATTTGTTAACACCCACAATTGTTTGCGTTCCGCCGTCGATTTTTCCTTGTGCGCGGGCTGCTGCCTCTTCAATACGCATTTTAGGTACACCGGTTTCAATCGCTTTTGACATACCGCCAAGTTTTTCAACTTCTTCGATAAGTGCCCAGGCTTTGTCAGCCAATTCTTTTGTCAGAGTTTCAACATAATACGAACCTGCCCACGGGTCAGCCGCGCGACAAAGTTCAGTTTCTTGTTGAATATATAACTGCGTGTTACGTGCAATACGTGCCGAGAAATCGGTTGGTAATGCAATCGCTTCGTCTAATGCGTTGGTGTGCAAACTCTGCGTTCCACCTAATGTTGCAGCCATTGCTTCAATTGCAGTACGTCCAATGTTGTTAAATGGGTCTTGCTCGGTTAACGACCATCCCGAAGTTTGCGAGTGTGTACGCAAAGCCATCGATTTTGAATTTTTAGGATTGAATTGTTTTACCAATTTCGCCCAAATCATACGAGCTGCACGCATTTTTGCAATCTCCATAAAGTGGTTCATTCCAACCGCCCAGAAGAAAGATAAACGTGGTGCAAAAGCATCAATGTCCATTCCTGATTTAACACCTGTGCGAAGGTAATCTAAACCGTCAGCTAAAGTGTAAGCCATTTCAATGTCGGCAGTTGCACCAGCTTCTTGCATGTGGTAACCCGAAATTGAGATTGAGTTGAACTTAGGCATTTTCTTCGAAGTAAACTCGAAAATATCAGCGATAATTTTCATCGAGAATTCCGGTGGGTAAATATAAGTATTACGCACCATGTATTCTTTCAGAATATCGTTTTGAATAGTTCCCGAAAGTTGCTCCAAAGTAGCACCTTGTTCCAAACCAGTTACGATGTAGAATGCAAGGATTGGAAGAACAGCTCCGTTCATGGTCATCGACACCGACATTTTATCCAAAGGAATTTGGTCGAAAAGGATTTTCATATCTAAAATCGAGTCGATAGCTACACCTGCCTTACCAACATCGCCAACTACACGCGGGTGGTCCGAATCGTATCCACGGTGTGTTGCAAGGTCGAATGCTACCGATAAACCTTTCTGACCAGCAGCCAGGTTACGACGGTAGAATGCGTTTGACTCTTCAGCAGTTGAGAATCCGGCGTACTGACGGATTGTCCATGGACGCATGGCGTACATTGCTGAGTAAGGTCCACGAAGATAAGGTGCAAGTCCGCCAGCATAATCCAAATGCTCCATTCCTTCCAAATCTTCTTTGGTATAAACTGGTTTTACCGGGATTTGCTCCGGTGTTTTCCAGTTCTTCTCAATTTTATTTGTTGCAGCCCACTCGGCAGTGTTTTTCTGTGCGGTAGCTGCTTTTATGTTTATGTCTTTAAAATTCGGTTTCATAATTTTTCTTTTTTAACACGAAGACACTAAGTCACAAAGATTAAAAGTATCTGTTTATTTTTCGTTTAATACCTTGTTTAATTAATGGGACATTAAAATTGATTAAATAGCCTAATCTCATGTCTGCCAATTTCATGTACGTTAATGTTTGTACTTCATGAACCGGCAAAAGGAATTCAACAGCTTTTAGTTCAATAACAATCTCCTTTTCAACTAATATATCAATGATAAATCCTTTTTGAAGTATTTTATCTTTATAAACAACAGGTAATTTAACTTGTCGTTCAACAGAAAGACCACGTTCTTTTAATTCCTCAACCAAGCAAATTTCATAAACTGATTCAAGCAAACCAGGGCCCAATTCCGAATGCACCTCAAAAGCTGCGTCTACAATTTGCTTCCCAATTTTCTCTATTTCCGTTTTTGTCATCATCTTAGTGTCTTTGCGTCTTTGTGTTCAGATTAGATTCCCAATTGAGTTTGGTACGACTTAAGTTCTTCTAAAATATTGCTTTTTACATGAACGAAATTCGTGATGCCTTTTGCTTTCAGCTCATCAGCACACGAAGGCGCTCCGGCAACAACCAAAATTTCTTCATCTAATTGCTCAGCAACTACAGGAACAATAGAAGCATATTCATCATCAGAACTACAAACTACAATAATATCGGCACCGGCAGCTTTTGCAGCAGCAACACCTTCTTTTGCAGTAGCAAATCCGTTATTATCGATTACAGTAAAACCGGCAACAGCAAAAAAGTTACAGGCAAACTGTGCACGTGCTTTGCGGAAAGTTAAGTTTCCGATAGTCAACATAAATGCAAGCGGACGTTTGTTCTCTCTTGCATAAACATCAGTTGTGTAACGCAATGCTTCAAAAGCTTGTGCTCCACGGTAAGGTTTTAAAGTTTCCACTTCAGCACCTTCTTCGCTTAAGTCAACAGCTTCGAAAAGCGAACCATCGAATTCAGCTTCCATTTTCTCATTGAAATTTGGAAATTGGTTGGTTCCCAAAAGGTTTTCGCGGCGTTGTGCAATTTTCTTATCGCGACCGGCAGCCATTGCTTTAATCTCCGACTGAATAAATCCTTCTTTGAAAGCGGCAATAAAACCACCTTTATCCTGAACTGCAAGAAACAATGCCCAAGCCTCGTCGGCTAACGATGCAGTTAAGTTTTCGATGTAATATGAACCTGCAGAAGGGTCAGCAATTTTATCTAAATGCGATTCTTCTTTAAGCAAAGCTTGCTGGTTACGTGCAATTCTTTCCGAGAACTCAGTTGTTTCTTCGAAAATAGCGTTAAACGGTAAAACAGTAATTGAGTGTGCTCCACCTAAAACGGCTGACATAGCTTCGGTTTGAGTACGCAACATGTTTACATATGGGTCGTAAACCGTTTTGTTGTAACGGTTGGTTTCGCTGTGTGCAATTAGTTTTGCCGAACCTTTACACTCAGGAGCGTAAGCTTCAACAATTTTAGACCACAACAAACGAGCGGTACGCAACTTGGCAATTTCCATGAAATAGTTGTTACTAATTCCGAAATTGAATTTCATTGAACCAGCTGCATCGTCGATACTAACTCCGGCTTCGGTTAATTGAGTTAAGTACTCAGCACCTTGTGCCAACGAAAAAGCCAATTCCTGAACAATTGAAGAGCCACTGTTTGCAAAGAATTTTCCGTGAACTGCTACAGTCCTGAAATTCTTAACAGCTTTTGCAGCTTCAATGTTGGTTTTAACTTTTGCAAATGCATCAGCATCCATTTTGCCTTTTAACACGTAGGTTCCAATTGGGTCTGACGATAGCGACGCAATTACATTGTCGTTATTCCATTTCCCTTCCGAAACATATTCTGCGAAAATTTCAGCACAGTTACAGTTGTCGCATGGGCAAACAAAGTTTACCTCGGCGGCTTCCAAGCAAATGTTTTTTAGTAAAACGGCTATACTTTCTTTAGTAAGCGAACCACATTCGCTAAAAAGAAATCCTAGCGATGTAACTCCTTTGCCCAACACATTCAAAGCCTTTTTGTTGGCTTCGGCAAAGTCTTGCACAAATATGTTTTGACGAACAAACCAATCGTTGTTGGTTTTATTGTTTCCCCTTACAAAAGGAAACTCACCAGGAAGTGTGTCCAGGTAATCCAATCCTGCAAGGTTTTCCTCACGGTAGTACGGACGAACATTAAATCCTTCTTGAGTCTTCCAAACCAATGCTCTTTCGTAGTCTTTGCCTTTTAAGTCGGCATTAATTTTTGCTTCCCATTCCTCAGTTGTCACTGGGGCAAATTCGGCGAAAAGCTTTTGTTTTATATCTGCCATATTGAAAGTTGTTTTTGAAAATCGAGTTGCAAAATTAAATGTTTTAAACGATTGACGTTCAGAAACCCCGTGCTTTTTGCCTAATGTTAACAAAAATCATGTTTACGTACTTTGGTGCTTAATGTTGTAGTAAGATTTGATAAGGCATTGCATCACTTTAAATAACATCTTCTTTTAACTTTTTCCTT
>JAUVDE010000355.1 GCA_030595485.1 Draconibacterium sp. | reverse complement strand
AAAAGCAGATCCTGTTCAACTTTTGGTCGTTTATGCTGCAATTCAATTTAATTTATGGGAAACTGTAGGGTCAGTTGATGTAAATACAACATACATCGATCCTCCGCCCATACACGACTCCTCGCTGGAGTTTCTTATTCACATTCATCAACTTAAAATCCCCTCATTAGCTTAAGATAGGTGCTATCCTTTAGTGCCCCGTCATTCCGAACTTGTTTCGGAATCTTCATAGATGCTGAAATAAATTCAGCATGACGCTCAAATTGTATTCACAATTTAATCATTAAGCAATGAAAAATATTATAATATACTTATTTATACTTTTCCCCGTAATTGCCTCTGCACAAAACCTTAACGGTACAGTGTTTGGAAATGGCGATGGAGGAAAAGAAGTACTGCCGGGCGTAAATATCTTCTGGCAGGGAACCAATCAGGGAGTTGCATCGAAACCCGATGGCAGCTTCGAAATTAAAAAGAAAAGTACCCAACACATGTTGGTATTTAGTTTTGTGGGTTACAACCCAAAAGTAGTTCACATAAACGATTTAACACCACTTGAAATTGTATTAGAACCGAATCTGGAATTAGAAGAGGTTACGGTAATTAAAAAGGATAGAGGAACTTATCTATCGGTAATTAATCCTATTCAAACCGAAAGTATTGGTGGGGCAGAGTTGCAAAAAGCGGCTTGTTGTAATTTAGCCGAGAGTTTTGAAACCAATCCATCGGTTGATGTGAGTTACAGTGATGCAGTAACCGGAGCTAAACAAATTCGATTGTTGGGATTGGAAGGAACCTACTCGTTATTACAGGTTGAAAATATGCCAAATCTTAGAGGGTTGGCAACTACTTTCGGCTTGACCTATATTCCAGGTCCGTGGCTGGAATCGATTCAGGTTTCGAAAGGGGCTGCATCGGTTTTAAATGGTTACGATGCCATTGCAGGACAAATAAATGCAGAGCTAAAAAAGCCTGATTCAAAAGAAAAGCTCTTTTTGAATGTATATGCCAATGCACATCAACGCTACGAGTTTAACGGTAATTTCAACATTCGATTAAACGATAAATGGTCCACCGGAATTATGGCACATGTTTCTGATTTATCGAATAAAACCGATGAGAACAACGATGGTTTTATGGACGAACCTTTATCAACGCGCCTTCAGTTGGGTAACCGTTGGAAATATGTTGGTGGTAACGGGCACATGGCACAAGCCGGAATAAATGTGTTGTACGAAGATCGTTTGGGTGGTCAAATGGGATTTAATTCAGGCATGGAACCGAGTCTTAGCAATCCTTATGGGGTAAATATTGAAACCAATCGTATTGATGGTTTCTTTAAAACCGGTTATGTATTTAAAGGTGGACGAACAGCCGTTGCCTGGTTGTCGAATGTATCGCGCCACGAAACCAATTCGTTTTATGGTTTAAATGATTTTGATGCCGACGAAACCCGATTTTATGCAAACGCCGTTCTTACACGCGATTTAGATGAAGCCGGTTTACATTCGTTAAATACCGGAGCAAGTTTTATTTACGACGATTTTAATGAAATGCTTTACGGGCAAAACATTGAAAGAACAGAAACGGTGCCGGGTATTTTTGCTGAATATACTTTCAAACCCAATCCGAACCTGACTTTTATGGCAGGTTTGCGTACTGATTTTCATAACGATTTTGGCACATTTGTTACGCCTCGTATGCATTTCCGCTATAAAATGGGAGAACATGTTACTTTGCGTTCAAGTGCCGGAAAAGGTTACCGTACGGCTAATGTTTTATCGGAAAATATATACCTGTTGGCAAATGCTCGTTCTTTGCAGTACCACAGCGATGCTATGCAAGAAGAAGCCTGGAATTATGGAATTACATTGGTACAAACTTATTCTTTGTTAGGACGCGATTTACAGTTGAATGCCGAGTTTTATCGTACCAGCTTTCAGGAACAATTGGTGGTGGATCGTGAAACATCAGCCGATAATATAATTTTAGCACCTCTCGATGGTGAGTCATACGCCAACAGTTTACAATTTGATGTTAGATGGCAGCCCATTGAACGTTTAGATATGTTACTGGCTTACCGCGTAAACGACATTAAACAAACCATTGGTGGCGAGTTGTTGGAGAAACCCTTAACCAGCAAATACAAAGGACTGATAAATTTTAATTACACCACCAATCTAAAAAAGTGGATGTTTGATTATACCGTTCAGTTTAATGGGGGAGGACGTGTACCAACAGTTCCCGGTGATTTAACAACAGATAAAACCTTTTCCCCATATACGATTATGAATGCTCAGGTAACCAAATATTTCCGTTCGTGGAATATATATGTTGGCTCGGAAAATTTAACCGATTTTAAACAGACGAATCCGATTGATAGTGCCGACAATCCTTGGGAACCAGAGTTTAGCGCCACTAATGTTTGGGGACCAACCATCGGACGTAAAATATATGTTGGATTACGTTTAAGTTTGAATCATGAATAAAGAGATAGAAGCTGCAAGCCTTAAGCCACAGGTCTCAAGTAAGAAAAAGCTAGCAGCTAATATTTGTAAAATGAACCAGCCTGAAAGGGCGAACGCTATCAGCCCCGGGTAAGGCCAGGGGAATACGAATAAAAAGAAAAAATTGTCCCATGCTCAGGAGCAGAACAAAACGCCTGAGTTAAATGGGACAACAAGAAACAAAGTAAATAATAACTAGCTGCAAGCCACAAGCTTCACGCTCCAAGCAATAAAAATCTTGTGGCTTGTAGCTAAAAGCTTGAAGCATAAAAACAACAACAATGAAACAACTTGTAATTATTTTAATTGTAGCTGTATTTGCAGGATTTACCACTACAAATGCAAATGCACAGAAAAAAAATACTGAGGTAGTGTGTTTTAAAAGTAACATGGATTGTGCGAACTGTCAAACAAAACTTACAGAGTACCTGAAGTACGAGAAAGGTGTGAAAGCCCTGAAAGTGGACCACGTTGCCAATACCATTAAGGTGGAGTACAAAGCCGGTAAAAATAGCACTGAGGGTGTTGCCAAAGCCATTAAGAAAAAGGGTTACGAAGCCAATGAAATTACCGTAGAAGAATACGATAAGATTATGGCGCCGCACAAAGGGCACGACCATAGCAAGGGCGGTCACTAAGGAGACTGTAAAATAAACTCTGTCTATAAGTTTTAAACATTTAATATTGTAACTTATGACAGACAAGAGAAAAGAATCTGCTGAGTACATTGCCATGCGCGATTTAGCTTTGAAGCAATTACGAAGTGGCAAGTCCTTAACAGGTGCAGTGCTACAAATTTTATGTTTTTAGTATTAGCTGCAGATAATTTGCTGAAAAAATAGGTAGAATCACTTTTTGCGAAACTACCCTAAAATCTATTTTATCCCCCGGCTGACGAAGTTGAAAAAAGTTTTTCTAACACTTGACCAACTCGAATGTATTGTAAGTACTTATCTTTGAAATATTACCAATCATTTTGATATTTTTTTGGAGTAAAAACTGCTCAGTAACATCTTTTTGTCTATTGACTTTGGCTAGCATATGTTCTAATTTTAATTAACCAAAAAACAACAAATAACACTCAACAACAAAATCAAAAAACAATAATCCTTAACACCAAAAAACAATGTTGCTTTATACTTCTAAAGTAAAACGTTATAACGATTATTTGCTACTTAAAAGGCATTAAAGAAAAGGGGAAGGGGACCCAGAGATTCCTGAATTCATAATGAATTAAGTTATCTCACACATTCAGGAAAGCACCTCGTTGGGGGTGCTTTTTTTAGGATGAAATTTACTTGATTCGCATTTGTCCTTTCATACAATTCCTATTGTTTAATTACATTAAATCTACTGCTTTCATGAAAACTTTTTCGGCTCCCATCGAAAGTCCGGTGGGCGAAATATATTATGTAATCATAAT
>JAUVDE010000159.1 GCA_030595485.1 Draconibacterium sp. | reverse complement strand
AAAATATTTCCGCCTTGTATTAATCGCAGCAAAACCAAAACGGTAATTCATAAAAATGTAATTCATTTAGGTTTAGGTTTTCTGAAGAGTTTGGAAACGAATATAATTAATGCCGTTTTACAAGAACGCTACCGCGCTGGTTATTTCCGAAATTTGCAAGATTTTTTGGGGCGTGTTGCTATTTCACTCGAGCAGCTGAGTATTTTAATTCGGATTGGAGCATTTAATTTTACCCGAAAGTCGAAAAAAGAACTGCTTTGGAATGCGCATTTTATTTTGTCGAAATCGAAAAAAACAGCTCCCGAACGAACCTTGTTTCAGCAAGAAGTAAAAGAGTTTAAAATACCTGAATTGTATTATCATCCGCTTGAAAATGCTTACGATGAAATCGAGTTGCTGGGATTTCCGGTTACGCGTTCACCTTTCGAGTTGCTCGAAAACATGCGTCTGCCACAAACTCGGGTAAAAGATTTAGCAGCGTTGGTAAACCAAAATGTGGCAATTGTAGGCAGTTTGGTGCATGTAAAACGAACCCGGACGAATGATAGTAAAACCATGAGTTTTGGCGTATTTGTAGATCTTGACGGGCACTGGATTGACACGGTACAGTTTCCGCAAGTTGCTGCCAGGTATCCGTTTTCGGGCGGAGGTTGTTATCTAATAAAAGGAAAAGTGGTAGAGGAGTTTGGCTTTATGAGTATTGAAACCGCTGAAATTTACCGTTTACCAAATGAAAATTTGGAAGAGCCATCAACACGATTAAAAGCTCCTGATAAAAAGAGATTAACTCAATCTAATTATACCGGAAATGTGGACTGATATTTTATTTTTCGGAGTGATTGAATGGTCTGGTTTTGTTGGGTTTTTTCATGCTTTTTAAAGAGCTTTTTAAGAGTTGTTCTTCAGGAATATTAAAGTACGGAGCTACCCCTGTTTTATAAACCGGGTTATTATCTTGCTTTGGTAGTTTATCTAATACCAATTGGAATTTTTCTTTGGCTTGTATAACTTCTGAACGGTTGTTATCTATTAAATTTACTTGCTCGTAAAAATCATTTTTAACATTTACGATTTCATAAATTTCACCCGAGGTATTTATATATGCTTTGTAGTTTTTGTCCCTTATTGCACGGTCGCGAAACGCAAATGCATTTTTAATTTTTCCGTTAACAATTTTTGCCGGATGCGAGCCAATTCCCATTATCCAGTTGCGCTCCGATTTTTCACTTTCACCAAGAAGTATTGGTGCGAATGAATGTCCATCGTACGTGTAGTCACCTGAAGGTTTAGCTCCAGCCAAATCGCAAAATGTGGGAAACAAATCGGTGAAATCAATTAATGCATCGCTAACTTTTCCTTCAGGTACCAAGCCCGGGCAATTTACAATAAAGGGAGCATTTACGCCATTTTCCGAGAGATAAGTTTTGCCACCACGTACAGGTTTTCCGGTTCTGTGGCCAATTAATCCACCAGATGAACCATTATCTGTTGTCCAAACAATAATTGTGTTTTCTCGTATTTGCAAGTCTTCAAGTGCAATAATAAGTTTATCTAAAATTATATCGGTGTAGCGCACCATTGCTTTGTGTTGTTCTTTTTTAGGTGCTTCGGGTTTGGCCGGGGTGGTTGTTAAGGGACCATGAGGCAAGCACATGGCGTAATAAATCATCATCGGTTCATTCTTGTTTTTTTTCATAAAATCGATAATAAAATCTGAAAAAATATCTTCACCAAACTTGCCCTCATAGGTTCGGCTCCCATCTTTGGTGTGGATATACGGATTCCAGTATCGGTGCTGGCTTTTTTCCAGATTACCACCTTCACCACCAGTCCACATGCAATATTCATCAAAACCCACGTCGTTTAAAATTTCTGGTTCAATTCTGAAATCGTTGATTTGCCATTTTCCGGCTATGCAAGTATTGTAACCAGCCTGTTGAAGGTTTTTGGCATAAGACGGATTTTGTTCAGGGTCGAAACGTCCACCATGCCCCCAGCGTGGAACATCGTAGTGGTTAATCCAGCCGTGCCTCCACGGGTATTGTCCGGTTAGCAAAGTAACTCTTGATGGAGTACATTGCGGCATTGAGTATACATTTTCGAATAGAATTCCGGTATCGGCAATTTTATCAATCGTTGGCGTTTTTACATCGTCAGCACCATAAGCACTAATCCATTCTTTACCCAAATCATCAAGTAGAATAAATAGAATATTGGGTTTTATAGCTTGCTGTTTTGATGAACAAGAACAAAGAACAAGACTTGCGGCAAGTAATAAGATTAGATTTTTCATTTTTTTCATTTTTGCAAAAAAAACTTTTCTGTTCCCCAAATTTGATAATAATTTACGGGCTTCTTTTGCTTTCGTTTATTACAATTTTTTTTAGCTCAAGTTGGTCGTTTTATTTTTTCTCTTTAAATTCTGGTAAATCAGTTCGATTTTTCAATTTCAGTTAATTCAAACATCGAGGTCATAATAATCTTGCTAGCGTGCAAGGTCTTGATTTTGTTCCGGTCTAAAATCCGATTTGTTCACCCAGCCATAACTCATTTTCTCTCCATTAAAATACCTTTCGTAAAAACGAATTTGAGATGGAATAATAGGGTAGTTGTCAAATACATCTCCTTTGCCTAAAATTCTGGGGTCAGCTTGTTTGTTTAACTCTTCCACCAACAAGGTCGACCAATAGGTTTTATCCTTATTAAAAGCAGTATCATCCGAAATGTTATTCACACAGTCGGGATCATTCTTTAAATTGTAAAACTCTTCCGTATTTCTTTTCCCAAAAGACATTTCCCATAACTTATGATTGTCGGTATTAAAGGCATTCAGTAAGGCTGTTTTTGTGGGGCTGCCATCGCAATCAAGATATCCAGTTTCGGGTTGCCCGGTTGGCCATCGGTCTGATTTGAAATTTTTCAAATAAACAAAATCATCCGAAATAATTCCACGGATAGGATATCCCCAGTCGTTTGGTCTTCCGGTATCGTGACGTTCTTTTGCTACCAAAACATAATTGCGCTCTTCTTCAACGCGACCACTTTTTCCCGACTTGAATATTGGAACCAGGCTTTTCCCGGTAACAGCTTTCATTCCACTTTTTTCAGGGCTAATTCCAGCCACATCCAGAAAAGTAGCAGCAAAATCGATATTACTCACAAAATCGCTAACTGTTCTTCCCTTTTCTTTAATTCCATCGGGCCACATTATAGCCAATGGCATATGGCAAGAAGATGGATATTCTTGTGCTTTACAACGTGGGAATGGCATCCCATTGTCGGAAGTAACAACAATAATTGTATTCTCCAGCATGCCTCTTTTTTCGAGGGCATTTAGCATGCCTTGCAAGTGTTTGTCGAAATATTCAACTTCAAAAGCATAATCCAGCATATCTGTTCGAACAATTTCGTTGTCCATCCAGTAGTTGGGTACTTTCGAAATATCAGTGAGTTTTTTCCCTCCTTTTTCTATTCCCGATTGATATTCATAGCGACGATGGGGTTCAATTCCTCCATACCAAAAAGCAAAAGGCTGATCAGCTGTTCGGTCTTCAAGGAAAGCTTCGAAGTTTGCTGTGTAGTCGATGTTGCTCATTCCTTTTGCAGGAGGAGTTGTTCTTATTGCCGAATAATTTTTACCAATAATTTCTCTTGCTTGGTTGTTGATTTTATTAACAATTCCTGGAGCCCAGCCTTTGGCAGTTCTACCTGTTTGATAACCAGCCTCTTTGAGTGCTTCAAACACCGTTTTGAATTTATTGGGAAAATACCCCACATGGCTGGCAGCTTCTTCCAATTGCCACGAGTTTCTTCCGGTAAGAATTGCTGCACGTGACGGTGCACATTTGGCATTGCAGGTGTACGCATTGGTAAACAGAATTCCATCTTTGGCAATTCGGTCAAAAGCCGGTGTCTTTACCCAGTTGCATCCGTAGGCTCCGGCATGTGGGAATGATTGATCGTCGGAAATACAAAATAAAATATTGGGCTGTTTTTTCTGTTTCTCCCCAATACATGATATTGTGAAAAGAAAACTTGTAAGAACAATGATGGTTTTTATTTTCATAGTTAATGGTTTTAGCTGTATCGGTAGGCACTGCTATTTGTATATAACAATGTCCACTAATTTATGCATTTACTTATTGATCTGCTTATGCAAATCTACTTTTAATTCTTTGTATTTTGAGTGTAGTGGGGTGCGTGGACTGTGGATATGCAAAAATCCGCCTATCGAATAAATGTGAAAGGCGGATTCTTATAGGTTTTTTATCTTGTTTATACCATCCTAATCTGGTCTTCAGTAGTAATTTTTTCGCAGTACCTACATTTTAAAGCAATAGGTTCATCCGAAATTACTTTAAAGCAAGTAGTTATGGTTTCGTTGTTGGTAATACATTTCGGGTTGAAACATTTTACAATTCCTCTAATCTTTTCAGGAGTTTCAACAATTTTCTTTTCAACAACTTCATAATCGCGGATAATATTAAGCTTTGCGTGAGGTGCAATCAGTGCAATTTTGTTGATTTCGTTATCTTCGAAAAACTTACCAGTAACCTTAATAATTGCTTTTCCTCCCAGCTTTGCGCTGTCGAGATTTGTCCCAAAAGTAATTTGGTTTTCAATTTGGTCTAATCCCAAAATAGAAATTACCTTAAACAAACTTTTTGCCGGAATGTGGTCGATTACGGTTCCATCCTTAATCGCGCTAACTTTCAGTTTTAGTTTTTTCTTCATGTTATCTTTCATTTCCATGGCAAAATTATTTAAGGTTCAATAAATGGGCGATAATTGCTTCGCGTGTATAAACTCCGTTAAGTGCCTGCTCAAAATAATAAGCTTTTGGGTTGGCATCTACGTCGGTGGCAATTTCATTAACCCTTGGCAGTGGATGAAGTATCCTAACATTTGGCTTGGTGTTCTCAAGCATTGCATTGTTCAGGATATATATATTCTTCACTTTTTCATATTCAATTGGGTCTGAAAAACGTTCTTTTTGAACACGGGTCATGTAAATAATATCAGCTTCCGAAATAATATCGGTAAACTCTTCGTGCTCGAAATAGCGTATTCCTTTGTCATCGAGGTGATGCTTGTAGGCACGAGGCATTTGCAGAACCGGTGGAGCAATAAAGTTGAAAATTGGATTTTCAAACTCCGACATAGCTTGTAGTAGCGAATGAACGGTTCGCCCATATTTCAAATCACCAACCATAAATAGATTGATGTTATCGAGTGTACCTTGTGTTTTTTGAATGGAATACAGATCCAGTAAGGTTTGTGTTGGATGCTGGTTCGCACCATCGCCTGCATTAATTACAGGTATGTCTGACACCTCGGCAGCATAACGCGCAGCACCTTCTAATGGGTGACGCATAACAATTACATCAGCATAGTTGCTAACCATTTTAATGGTGTCGTGTAATGTTTCTCCCTTGGTTGCACTTGAGCTGCCCGGATCGGCAAAACCTACAATACGTCCCCCCAAACGACTGATGGCTGTTTCGAAACTCAAACGAGTTCGTGTTGATGGTTCAAAAAAAAGGGAAGCAACAACTTTTCCCTTCAAAAGATTCTGGTTTGGATTTTGTTCAAAATCGGCGGCCAGTTCCATAATTCTCAGATATTCTTCTTTCGAGAAATCTGTAATCGAAATTAAATCCTTCTTCATTGCCTTAAATATTGATTTTTAGAAATTGTCTGACTTAAAAAAAGAAAACCAACATTTTGGGAAATAAAATGTTGGTTTTCGATAACTAGTAAAAAAGTTACCTTTTTGTAGAAAAATACGATTGCTTTTAAAAATCGTGTGATGCAACTTTGGGAAAATAGAACCTTCTTTGTGAGCTTGTTAAAAGCTCTGCGAAGAAAAGTTGATGGGAATATCACTCGTTGCATCATGTCATCAAAAATAACTGGTTTATATGTTTTTTTGTGAAAAAAAAGGAGTGTACTTATTAGCATTTTATCAACATTTGTTTGACTCAATTTAAACGCTTAATGCTAACTCCATATAATTCGTTAAATATTTTGTGTGCTTTTTCAGCTTCTGTTTTTCGTACCGAAAAAATTAGTTTACAAGATTCCTGAAAATCAGTACTTAAAATGTCTAAGGCTTCTTTTTTTATCGTATTCATAACCGGATTAAGCATGGGGTATTCAAACTTTAATTCGAAGTTGTTTTCAATTATTTTTGTTTGAATATCAGCAGAATTCAAAACATCAATTGTTGCTGTTTTATAGGCATTTATTAAGCCACTCACACCTAAAAGTGTTCCTCCAAAATAACGAACGACCACAACCAATATATTCGTTACTTCGTAGCTTTGTAGTTGTCCTAGAATTGGCTTTCCTGCAGTTGAAGAAGGTTCTCCATCATCGTTGGCACGAGTTCTAATTTCTTCTGTTTCTAAACGCCAGGCATAACAATGATGCCGTGCACTGTGGTGTTCCTTTTTTAGACGTGTAATGATACCTTTTACTTCGTCTTCGTTATTTAAGGGATAGGCATACGAATAGAACTTGCTGCCTTTATCTTTAAAATAGCCAGTGCTTTCTTTCTCTATGGTTTTGTAAACGTCGCTCATTACAATAAAAAATACAGGCTTATTATAGCCAAAATAATCCCGACAAAGTTAATTTTATTCAGCTTTTCTTTAAAAACAAAGGTGCCTATTAATGCGGTAAAGGCAACCACTGACATATTGTTTAAGGCAAATACAAGCGAGCTGTCCATATTTGAATTGTTTAGTGCTCGTATTAGAAAATAAAGCGAACCAAAGTTAGCAGCTCCTAATAAAATTCCTAAAAGTAGAGTAGGAGGGTGAAATTTAAAGTTTCTATTCTTATTAAAAACAGAAATTAGCGTACCACACACAAATGCCACAAAAAATACAATTATGGTATATAGCGTTGTTTCTTCATCCGATATTTTAACCGCCTGCACATATTTTACAATGGAGTCAATTAAACCACTTCCGAAGAATATAAGAACAGGCAGTACAATAAATAGAAGGTTTGTCTTTTTTACATCTTTTTTATAGACCGTAAGAATTACAGCTATTACAGCTGTGCCTAACCCAAAGTATTTGATGGTTGAAATTTGTTCGTTAAAATAAATAAGCGAGAATAATACAGGGAAAACCAAAGAGAGTTTGTTGGCTAGTGTTGTGACTGTAATTCCTGCCTTTTGCGATGAATTACCAATTAAATAGAACATGAGTATAAAAAGTACTCCCAACAGGATTCCAAAGGGTAACCAACTTACTGAATTTTTTAAATTGCTTGATGCGAAGGGCTGAAATAAAAGTAAACCAAGCAACGTAGCTGCCAAATAATTGTAGGTAATTAAGCTTGAAAGTTTACAATTGTAATTTTTTGCAACCCTAAAAATTACATAAATCAAAGAGGAAGAAAAAATGCTGAAAAGTAAGTATGCCATTGTTTTGCATAAAAAAGGCAGACTTAAAAGCCTGCCTTACT
>JAUVDE010000403.1 GCA_030595485.1 Draconibacterium sp. | reverse complement strand
ACAAAGCGTATGAGCGATTCGAAAAAACGAATTGAAAAACACTACAATAAGCAATCGGGGAGTAATAATGCTGCTGATGTAAAAATGTATCAGAATTATCATGACTTACTTGCCGATAAAAATGTTGATGCTGTACTAATTAGTACTCCTGACCATTGGCACTCGCAGCCAGCCATTGAAGCTGCCTTGGCAGGTAAAGATATTTATCTCCAAAAACCAACATCACTTACCATTGAAGAAGGGCGTATGCTAAGCGATATTGTAAACCGCACCGGTGTTATTCTTCAAATGGGAACACAACAACGTTCAATGCCTCAATTCCGTGTAGCTGCAGAATTAGTACGCAACGGGCGAATTGGTAAGCTCCATACGGTTAAAATTGGCTTGCCCGGAGATCCTGGTGGCCCTGTTTTTGAAACGGGTCCTGTTCCTTCAAACCTCGATTTCGATATGTGGATGGGTTCAACCCCAGAAATAGAATACCGAGAAAAAATGGTACACCCGCAACACGATTATAGCCGTCCGGGGTGGTTACGTAACAGATCTTACGGTGCTGGAATGATTACCGGCTGGGGACAACACCACTACGACAGTGCTGCATGGGGAATGGATACCGAACACACCGGCCCAATCTCTGTAGAAGCTGTTGCAGGTTTCCCAAAATCGGGTGACTGGAATGTACACGGCGACTTTATGGTGAAACACGAATACCAAAATGGAATTACCGTACTTACAAGTGGTGGTTTTACCAACGGTGTAAAATACATTGGCGAAAATGGTTGGATTTTTGTTTCCCGCGGAAGCTATACGGCCTCATCAAGCGACCCTGTTTCAAAAGAAAAAAGCTCAAAAGCTTTAAATGCCAGCGACCCTAAAATCTTAGAATCGAAAATTGGAGACGACGAAACCAAACTATATGTAAGTAAAGAACACCATGGCGATTGGTTAAATTCGATTAAAACACGCAAACAACCAATTTCTACAATTGAAGTAGGACACCGTGCTTGTTCTGTATGTTTAATTAGCGATATTGCAATGCAAATCCCTGGAGTACATCAGTGGGATCCATCAAAAGAACGTTTCAAAAATAACGATTTGGCAAACTCAATGCTAAGTCGACCACAGCGTTACCCATACGGTACAGGTTATATTAAAAGATAATTAGCAAGAAAAAGAAAGGAACGCTGATGACACTGACAAAACAGATAATCGCAGTTTTTGATCTGTGTAATTTCGAAAAATCAGTGTCGTCTGTGTTCCAATGTCTCTAAAAAAAAGACCATGATTAAAAAGATTACAGTAGTTGTGTTACTAGCTTTTGTTACACTTACAACAAGCGCACAAAAACAATTTAAATGCACCCCACAGTGGGTTCAGAAAGTAGCGAAAATCGCTCCAGCAAAAGCCGAGGTTCAGCCAACTAAAACACGTAAAGTATTAATATTTGACCGTATTACCGGTTACGACCACTGGGTAACACCACACACCACCGAGATTATTAAAATGCTTGGTGAAAAAACGGGTGCTTACGAAACCACGGTTAGCAAAGACCCATTTTGTTTAGAAGCTAAAAATCTAAAGAAATACGATGCAGTTGTTTTAAACAATACCTGCTCGAAAGGGCCACGCCGCGATTTAATTTTAGATGCCTTGGAAGAAGACACCAAATTAAACGAAGCTGAAATGGTAAAGAAAGCTGCCGAGTTAGAAGCGAACCTCATAAAATACGTTGAAAAAGGTGGTGGTTTAATGGTTGCGCACGGTGGTATTGTAATGCAAAACATGTCGATGCCTTTTAGCGCTTTGGTAGGTGGAAGTTTCGATTATCACCCCAAACAGCAAAAAGTACAGTTAGAACTTTGCGAGCCAAATCATCCTTTGTTAAAAGGATTCGAGGGCAAAGCATTTGTGCATGTCGACGAACCTTATTTATTCAACAAAGCCTACGACCAAAAGAATTTCCGTCCATTACTTTATATGGATACTGACAAACTTGAAGGCAAGAAAAAACCAATTGACGATAATATCCGATACGTTTCGTGGATTAAAAAGCATGGTAAAGGACGCGTGTTTTACGTTTCGCCATCGCACAATGCACAGAGTTTTGAAGATGCTCGTTTGTTAAAATTCTATCTGGATGGCGCACAGTATGTTTTGGGAGATTTAGATTGTGATGATACGCCTGTAAAACCATAACATGGCAATTTGTTCAACACAAAAAACCAAAGGCACATCCAATTTCTCAAGGTAAAGCGTAATGCTATGTACTGTATACTGTGACTGTAAACTTTTTTATGCGGCCTTAACGGGCTGTACACTATAGTTGCCTTGTTAAAACCAGGTTGCACAAACAATAGCCGGGGCTTCCATTGGTCGCCCGGCTATTGTTGTTTAACCAAGGCTTTAACTGCAACAAGCTATCGTTCCCATCCCTGCCCGAGGGTGCCAGCTCTGGAATGCAGTAGGAAACCGATGCCGCTGGATACATAGAACTGCTTGTGCAAGTTTTTATTATATATGCGAATCAAGAGTTGAAATATATTGATTCGCAATGTTCAACCCACTTCGGGGTTGTAAATATTGTATTAAACGCTAACCCCGAGCTTCGCACGGGGTTATTATTGTTAATGTCCTTTGGACATTTCGTTATCCCGAGAGGGATTAAACAACAATAACCGCGGGTATAACCCGTGGCAGTCAGATAGATATAAAAAGAACCCCAAAGTGGGTTCAACCCTTGATTCGCATTATATATAAAAAAAGCACCCTGCCGTAGCAAGATGCTTTCTAACCTTTTAAAACAAAATTATGAATGAAAGTGAATATAGTCGTTAATCAACTTCAGGTTCTGTAGGTTCTTCCTCTTCTTCACTGTCTCTTCTTCCTTGGCGACCTGCCAATGTAATTTCCAGAGTTTTAATTTTTTGGTTCAGCTCCTTAACAAAGTTTTCCAGTTCGGGCGTTTGCATATTTAAGCTAACCATAGCATTTGCGCGCTCAACCATTAGTTCGTACAATGGATCTATTTCAATACGAACGACTTTTGCATTGCCACTATTTTTGTTGGCCAATTCGGTGTCGCGTTCGTTTTGTTTGGCTACAAAAGCTTCGTTTAAATTATTTAAAGTATTAAGCCACTTGGTAAGACCACACGCAGTTACAAAACCCGTGTTTTCTTCTTTAGCCAAGTCGCCATATAAATTAGTAAGTCCTGCTGTTTCTTCGTTAAACGATATTTTTCGAATATCGCCATACAAATCGAAAACACGCCTTAGGCGTTTAGCAGCTTCTATCTCTTTTTCAACCGTACACAACAAAGTAGCATCAATGCGCATATCAATGGCGCGCCACAACGAATCGCGGTCGAAGTCAA
>JAUVDE010000334.1 GCA_030595485.1 Draconibacterium sp. | reverse complement strand
TAAGATTCTCTTGCCTTATCGCCATCGCCCTTTTTATTCCAATAGGCAATTCCTAAATTGCGATACAAAGTTGCATAAGCACATTCATTTTTTACAGCATCTTCCCAAGCCGTTATTGCATCTTCGTGACGTTTTAGGTTGAAATAGTAATTACCTAAACCAAAGCTTACAACTGAACTTGTTGTGTTTTGTGCTGCCCATTCAAATACCAACTGCTCGTTTATTCTTGACGGAAAAACATAGTCGTGTGAAAATTGAGCCGTGCTTTCCAATATTTTTGAAGACTTTTCTTTGTTGCCAATTTTATCAAATAGCCACGCCAAAATAAGTGTCGGAACAATTGATTTTCGCATTGGATTTGGAACCACACAATTCTGAATTTCTTTTTCATGATGTAGCTCAATTAAACTTATGGCTTCGTTATAAAAACCTGCTTCAGTATAATCAAACGCAATATCGATAATGGTTTGTGCATCGTTTCTTGATGAAGTAATGAAGCTTGTATTATCTTTCGTCAAAAGTGATAATTCAAAATTCGCCCATTGGTCTAGCGAGTCAGTTTTTAGTAGTGTTTTTAAAATATCAATTGCTTCCTGATTATTGCTCTGATGTTTTTTAACAAGAGCCTTTAATATATAAGCTTTGTTATTTTGTCGATTGGTATCTAACGATGCTTCAATGTGTTCCAGTGCAGTTTCAAAATCGCCTCTTAGACAATCGATACATGCCAATTGATAATAAGCCGCAGAACGCCATTCGAAATTCCAGGTTGATTTATAGAACAGATTATACGCTTCATTTTTATTGTTCTGAAGTGAACAAGCCAAACCACAGAAATAATGTGCTTCACCGGACGCTGGATTTGGGTGGTAAGTGGTTACTATTTCAATGGCAGATTTAAGTTGTTTTTCTGCTTCAGCAAATTTGCCGTTTTTAAGTTCAGAACGACCCAATGCGATGTATGATTTATAACTATGTGGGTCGCGTTTAATGGCTTCTTTCCAGTAAGTTTCAGGATAACGTGTTGGATGGCGGTACAACTCCAGATGTTCTCCAATTAGTTCCAGCTCATTTGCGCTTTCAACGTTTTTAGGCTGTTCAGGTTCAAAAGCTACTTTTCTGTTTCGCTTTTTGCTTACCTCAAAATGGCGATAACTTATTACTTCCTTTCCATCTTTGTCGAAAACGATTAGCGAGATATCATTTTCTTGACCCGCCTCAATCTTTAGTTTCGGTTCTTTCCAAGTATTGTCAGGAGACACCGATATTTTCTCAAAAACTGTTTTGTTTGTACCAATAGCTAAAACAATGGTCAAATTTTCGAAACACTGGCTGGCAGCAACTCCGAAATCGAGTAGATTACCTTGTTGAACTTCAAGCCTGATAGCCATGTCTTTATTGGCATTTTGTACAGGTCCAATATTTTTATAACTCCACCAGAATTGCGAAAATGTTTTTGTTTCGTAAGGAAGGAGGTACGTAAAATCGGGCTGATTATCGGTATAAACTCCCGCCATCAATTCAAAATATGGTCCACCTTCGTCCGTTAATTCTCGGTCCCAGGCTTTTCCAAACTCTTCACTTCCCCAAGTCCATTGTTTTTTTCCTGGTGAAATATGACGGTTAGCGACATGGACAAAACCTCCGTCGGCTTTAAAATCGTAGCCACCAAAAAAATCGTATTTGGTGTCGCAAACCATGTAACTGGTGGGCACAGGAATATTGTCGTATTTTCTTAAGTCGTTTTTCCCTGCACGTTGGTGATAAGGTATTCCGTAATAATCGTTTTCAGCATTTGGGAAACTACTTTGCGCACGCACGGCATGGTCGGCAACATAATGCACATCGGGCGGAAAAAAGCTTTGGTATTCTTCATGAACCTCAACGGCCACATTGGCCCACCATAAAAAAGTATGCGTAAGTGGTGTGCGGTTAAATAAGCGCCCGCGTAGCTCAATAAGAGAACTATTGGCTCGAATTCTAATTCCGTGCATCCCTTTCAAACGGTTTATGGGGTCGTATTCCGACATCCACAAAGTTCTTGCTCCATCGGCTTCTTCTTCAATGTGTACGTCGGTAGGCAAATAAGTTCCCGGACGATGATGTTGCGGCCAGTTAAATTCAACTCCACCACTAATCCATGGTCCGGCCAAACCCACAAGAGCGGGCTTAATTACTTCTTGCTTGTAAAAGAAATCGTAATCTTTATTGGTTTTATCCTGAGCTTCAAAAATACGTCCTCCAATTTCTGGCAACATTACCAGCCGTATAAAATCGTTTTCTAGAATGGCAGCCTCGTATTTTTTATCCACTTTATGGTCGTACACTTTATCGATAAAAGGTACCGGATAAACTTTGCCCGACGAACCTTGATAAACACGTTTCTCAAAAAACACCGGATTAATTTCGGGCTTTCCAAGCTCGTACGTTGGTAATATTATATTCTCTTTGTAAGCTTTTATATTTTTCATCTTGACCCTCAAAACTTAATTCACAATTTCTTTTTCAATCTCTTCAAGCGACTTCCCTTTCGTCTCAGGAAGTTTTTTATAAATAAACCATACACCAGCTATGCAAATAATTCCGTAAAGCCAGAATGTACCTGATGCGCCAAAAGCATTATTCAACAAGGGGAAAGTATAGGTGAGCAGAAAGCTAGCCAACCAAAGCGAAACAGTTGCAACGGCCATGGCAGCCCCACGGATTCGATTTGGGAATATTTCGGATAAAACCACCCAGGTTACCGGAGCCAACGACATGGCATAACATGCAATTGCCAAAACCACAAGCAACAACATCGGCCAGCCAGAAATCTGGAAGTAATAAGCTGCTCCAATTAGTGCATAGATTCCTGCTAAGCCACCTGCTCCAAAAATCATTAAAGCCCTTCTACCCAATTTATCGACTGTGTAAATGGCCACAAAAGTGAAAATAAGGTTTACACTTCCGGTAACCACTACGTTAAACAGCATGTCTGAAACACCATAGCCAGCAGCTGCAAAAACTTCTTCTGCATAGTTGAAAATTACATTTATACCACACCACTGTTGAAAGGCTGCCAATACAATTCCAATTATTAAAACCCTTTTCATGCCCGGTTTTAGTAAATCTCTGAAATTTACTTTGCCAGTGTCGTTGGCAAGCGTTTCTCGAATAACCGTGTATTCCTGATGTGCATATTCTGCTCCACCAATTTTTGCAAGAATAGCTTCCACTTGGCTTTCTTTTCCTTTTTTAGCCAGCCAGCGCGGACTTTCAGGAACAAAAAACATTAATAGAAAAAACAATCCTGCCGGAATTGTTTCTGCCCAGAACATCCAACGCCAACCGGTTTGTCCGTTCCATGACATCAGAATTTCTGCATCGGTGGCGTTGTCGGCAACAGGTTGGGCAATTTGCCAGTTAACTATTTGTGCCAGCAATATTCCGATTACAATAGTAAGTTGGTTAAGTGAGACAAATCTTCCCCGCATTGATGCTGGAGAAATTTCAGCGATATACATGGGGGAAAGATTAGAGGCGAGGCCAATTCCAATTCCACCTAAAATTCGGTATAATATAAATTGAGTAAAGTCTGACGTTGCACCAGAGCCAAAAGCCGACAGCGCAAACAAAAATGCAGAGAAAATCAGTAATTTTTTTCTTCCAAACCGGTCGCTGAAAGCTCCGGATGTAATTGCTCCAAGCAAACATCCTATTAATGCACAACTCATAGCCCAACCTTGTAAATTGGGAGATTGAGCAATATCAAAGAATTTCTCGTAAAAGGGTTTTGCACCACCAATTACTACCCAATCGTATCCAAACAAAAGGCCACCCATTGCAGATACAAGGGAAATGGCCAATAGGTATTTTGTATTAAATTTATTCATATCGATAAGAATCACTTTTTAATAACTACAAAAGAAATAATATATTCTCATTTAATAAATGGTTTGTTAGCTTATATAGATGGATAATATTATTATTTTAGGATGTTTTTGAATTAACTTTACATTTTATATCTAATAGAGAATTTGATAGGCTATAATTGTTTGTAACAGTATTTTAAATGCAGATTAGAATTCGGTAGTTCAGTGAAAGCATATTAATGGTAGCTGTAAATATTCTTAAATGAAGGTTGAATGAAAAAAACAGATGGATTTAAAGAGCAAATTTCGGTTGTACTCCCCGATTTTATAATTAATGAGCTTCGAAACGATCCAATTAGCGAACGTTTATACCTGACTGATATTGGTTATTATCCAAAGGCACAGCACCACCGTAGAGAAAGGGAGAGCGGATG
>JAUVDE010000374.1 GCA_030595485.1 Draconibacterium sp. | reverse complement strand
AAAATGAATTGTACTCGTCGCTGTATTGATCAGATGGAGTTAATAGCTTAACCGCAGATCCTAAAGTTCGCTCTTTACTTAAAAACGGACGTGAAGGAGCAGAATCGGAGCGCATATTTTTCCAACGGAAAGTATAATCTTTATTAATTATTTCATCTACCTTATTTTCAGCCTCTTCCAAATTTTCGATATAGAAATAACCATATTTAATGGCATTCTGCATCGATTTTGAAATTTCGGATTTCCCACCACCTGAAACCGTACTTGTTTTATGGCAGAACATTCCTTCGGGAGCTGTATCGATAATACGCCACATTTGCTGAGTGGGGTGTTTTACCAATTGAAATTTGTGTCCGGTTGGGTGTACATATGTTTTGTAGGGCGAAAGTTTTAATTTGTACTCCTTGCTTTTGTAAGTCCAACAAACCGAACTTTTCTCTACATTAATATCTGCATTTTCAGGAATATAAATAATGTTAGCGTACTTTTTATCAATGGCATAATTTCCTTCCTGAACTTCGATTTTATCAGCCAAAAGTTTTTTAACATCATCGAATGAGTACGGCTGCTTAAATTTTTTTGTGAAATTTTCGCCAAACACACTGTCGCTCATATTTCCACGCGGAAACGCAATAGCGCCACCAGCGTGTTCTTCTTCAACCAAACCATAAAGGTTAGCCGAGTAGCTAATTTGAGTTTTAATTTCTTTTTTCGAATAACCAAAGTAATTATCGGCAATTAAAGTAATCACTACTCCACGCTCATCTCTACAGCTAAGTTTAAATGCAGTACCATCGTTATACAATTCATTTTCATCTTTCCAGCACATGCCATCATGTTTCTGGCGCTCCGAAGCATCATCGTAATGAGGTAAACCAACGTCTTTCTTTTTCAACTTGGTTAAGTGTGGAGCCAAAATAATACAACCAGTATGACCAGTCCAGTGCTCGGTATCTAAAGCCGAATCGTTTATGGCCAAATTATGGTCGCCGGCATTTCCAAAAATCGATTCAACAAAATCGAGATTACAGACTAAACTACCGGGAGCAAAAAATCGTACTTCCATACTTTTTTGGCTAATAACACCTGGCACCTCAGGACATACAATCGGACGTAACAGTAGGGAAACAAAAACCTTTGCCTGCTCGTTTTGTTTCGAGGTAAAAGGTAAAACTTTTAAGTCGTCGGGAGCATTAACTGCCGAATGTAACAAGTGTGCAAAAGTAATTTTTGGTACTTCTTTTTTATCTAAAGGCACCGATAATCCACCACGTACAATATGAAATGATCCTTTTGTAGTTCGTTTGTCGTTAGCCGGGTTATTTAAAATCCCTTGCTTTAAACGATACGAGCTTAACAAGTCGCTTTTAAATTCGTTACCATTGGGTGGCAAACTTAATTCGCGCGCCATACCACTTTGGTTTAAAACCAGTGTCTCGCTTGGCAATTTGTATTCTTCATCAAACTCAATCTCCTTCAGATAATCATCAATAAAATTCTGAATACGCGAATCAGCAGGAGAAAGGTGTCCACTTAAAAGTCTAGACTTTTCACGAATACTATGGATTAAACCTTCTGTTAAAAACTGAAATTTCGCACTTGTATATTTGGTGGCAGAGTCTGATTCTTCACTAAACATTGGCTGCCCAAGAGAAGCCAACTGCAAATTTATATACTGAATCATGTCCTTACGGTCTCGCTTGCTTTGTTTGGTGGGTGCTGTATTTATACTCATAATACTATTATTTCTAATCCTTCAACAAATTTACGGAATAGAAGTTTGAAACGAAATAAGAAAAGTGGTTTGTAAACTATATTTAACAATGGCCCTCTCTGCAAAATGATTCTCAAAACCATTAATATTGGCAATCTCCATCAACGAAAACATGTTAATCTAATGCGTATTCACTCATTTTCTATTTTTCAAAATGAAATTAAAAACAACTAAAAAAGAATAGAAATACACGAAATTGTGGTTTTTGCAAACAATCAGTAAAACACCTGATTTAAAACACATTTTAGGCCCTATAAGCTATGATAAGTATCATAGCGAAAAGAAACTCAAAAACGTGTTTTAGCCATATTTTTACTGCCATTTACAACAAAATACTAATTCTATGAAAAATTCGAAAAAACTTGTTTTAATAATGGCAACCCTCCTTATTTCGGTACAAACATTTGCAACCGATGGGTATTTCAGTACGGGTTATGGTACTATCAACAAAGGTTTGGCAGGGGCAGGAATTGCATTCTACCAGGGATCGTTAATTAATGGTAACCCAGCTGGTGCTGCTTTTCTTGGAAATAAATACTCACTTGGAGTTAATCTATTTAATCCTAACCGCCAATACACCGTTACTGGAAATCCAACACCTCCAGGACAAGGTACTTTTGGTCTAATGCCCGGACCAGTTGAAAGCGATAGTAAATTCTTTGTTATTCCATCTATTGGTGCCAATTGGATGCTTGGTGAAAAATCAGCTATCTCGGCTTCGTTGTTTGCAAATGGCGGAATGAACACCGACTACCCAACCCAAACGTTCTACGATCCTTCATCGGAAACCACGGGTGTAAATCTAATGCAGATGTTCGGTAATGTTAGCTATTCAATAAAACTAGGCGAAAAGCACAGCCTCGGAGCAACTGCTGTTTTAGCCTGGCAATCATTCGAAGCAAAAGGTTTAATGTCATTTGGCGGCTTTTCTTCAAACCCACAAGCACTTTCGGGTAATGGTGCTGACAGCGGTTTTGGTTACGGTTTTAAAATTGGTTATTTAGGACATTTAACCGACAACTTTGCAATTGGCGCAATGTACCAATCGAAAGTGACTATGGCCGAATTCGATGATTACGCCGGTCTTTTTGCTGAACAAGGAAATTTCGATATTCCTTCGAGCTGGACAGTTGGTTTTTCGTGGAAGATAATGGAAGACTTTACTGTAATGGGTGATGTTAAATCAATTATGTACAGCGAAGTAAAGTCAATTGCAAATCCAATGATGCCTAACCTATACGAAGCAATGATGGGCGACCCAACGAAGCTTTTAGGAGAAGCTGAAGGCCCAGGTTTTGGTTGGGATGACATGATGGTTTACAAACTTGGGGTAAACTATGCAGGTGTTGACACTTGGGAATTCAGAGGTGGTGTTTCTATTGGTAATAACCCGATTCCTTCGACAGAAGTAATGTTTAATATTTTAGCACCCGGTGTTATCGAGAACCAAGTATCACTTGGTCTTTCGAAAGAAGTTGGTAAAAGTGGGAACCAGTTTCACGTAGCAATGAACTATGCATTTAATAGCAGCGTTGAAGGACCAAACCCATTGGATCAACCATCGGGACAAACTATTGAGATTGAAATGAACCAGTTTGAATTGGAATTAGGATTCTCTTTCTAAGAAATATCCTTGAAGTTTTAGATACTACTTCAAAAATCAAAATATAATATATTAAGCCTGAGCTTTTGTTCAGGCTTTTTTTATGGAGATTTTCCGTGAACACTTCTGCTAATAAACTGTAATTATTATATTGTAAAAAAATAAACACAAGTAAAATGAAGATAATTTCCTTTAATGTAAACGGAATTCGTGCCATTGCTAAAAAGAACTTTTTCGAAGATTTCAAATCGATTGACGCAGATATATTCTGCTTACAAGAAACCAAAGCACAAGACGACCAGGTTGCCGA
>JAUVDE010000404.1 GCA_030595485.1 Draconibacterium sp. | reverse complement strand
CCAAAGGGAACAAGGATAATAAACAATCTGACTGCGCCAAAATATTTTTAAATAGCTACGGCTATTAAAAAATATTTGTGGCTTGCATCTTATTCATTATCCTTGTTTCTTGAAAGAAAGGAATTTTTAGAAGTCCCCTTTATATTATGAGCCAATTTCTAAACAAATCTGTAAAAAGAAATGTTATTCGATTTAGTGTTTTCAAATAATGTATAAATTTAATACCTAAATGGAAAATCGGCTTATGCTTATTCGAAAAGTACTTCTGATATCGCTAGTTGCCTTCATCTTGATTCCTCAGGTATTTGCAACAGTGCAAAATAACAGCACGAAACTCAAACGGCCTAAAGTTGGTTTGGTAATGAGTGGCGGTGGCGCCAAAGGATTTGCTTATGTCGGACTTTTAAAGGTTCTGGAAGAGGTAAATATGCCTATCGATTATATTGGTGGTGCAAGTATGGGAGCCATTACTGCTGCATTGTATTCGGTTGGCTATTCGCCGGAAACGATTATGGAAATTATCAGAGCTCAGGATTGGAACAGTTTTATCAGCGATGTTCAGCACCGGAGGTACATTGCTTACGAAGAGAAATTGTTTAACGATAAATATATTTTTTCGCTTCCACTTGAAGGTGAGGGTATTTCCTTAAGCAGGTCGATAAACAGTAGCTTTAATATCGATTTAATCCTAAACAAACTTTTTGCACCCGCAGCTAATGTGACCGATTTTAACGACTTAGCCATTCCCTTTCTTTGTATTGGTACCGATTTGCTAACTGGCGAAGCCGTGGTTTTAACCAAAGGAAACCTGGCCCGGGCAGTGCGCGCGTCAATGGCTATTCCCGGGTATTTTAGCCCCACAAAATACGATGGAAGATATTTAATAGATGGAGGTGTGGTAAATAATTACCCTGCCGAACAAGTAAAGGCAATGGGAGCCGATATTATTATTGGGGCTGATGTTCAGTCGGGGTTAAAGAGCAGTATTGATGAAATTAACTCAATAACCGGAATACTCGATCAGGTAATTAGTTTTAATCGGGTAGATGCCAATATAAAAGGGTTGGAGTTAACCGATTATTATGTAAAAATAGGAATGCCCTATGGAATGATGGATTTTGATAAATATGATTCGATTATGGCGATTGGCGAACGAATTGCCCGCGAACATTATCCTTCGTTAAAGGCATTGGCCGACTCCTTAAATGGATTAGGAGACCCTGCGCCGGTGCGAAAAAGAGTTCAGCCCATTGAATCTTTGACTGTTAATAAGTTTGAGTGGGCTGATATGAAATTGAAGTCAAGTGAAAAATACCAGGCCTATTTTAGTTACGGAGATAACAAAGAAATTGCACTGTCGGAGCTGGAAAATAAAATGCTTTTACTAAATGGTACGCGTAATTTCGATGATTTACGGTACGAGTTTATTCCAGTTGATGAAGATACTCTGAACGTGAAAATAGAAGCAGGAAACGCAAATAAAGGGAGCATTGCTGCCGGAATAAATTACAATAGTGTTTATGGAGGAAGTGTATTGTTGAATTTGTCCTTACGAAATATACGAGGAACTAACGCAAAACTTTTTACCGATGTTGTATTGGGGCAAAACCCACGAATTAAAAGTATGTTTATTATCAACAACGGTTTTAAACCGGGCTTTGGTTTAGAAGCTGATTTGTATGCGCTAAGCTTTCCTGAATATGAAAAAGGGGATAAGGTAAACAAGTGGGATTTTGATATGCTAAGTTTTGCTGCTTTTATGCCTTTAACCATCAAAAATAATTACTTGATTAGAACAGGATTTCAGTACGAGTTATTTCGTTTTAAACAAGATGTAGTTGTGGACCCGGAATATGAGGCCTATAATAAATTCGCCGACTATGGTAATCTGTTTTTTACCTTCCAGCACGACTCCAGAAATAAAGTAGATTATGCAACAAAAGGGCAATTTGTGCAATTCCAGATTAAACATGTTTTCCCATTCTCCGATCAGTGGAGCGATGTAATGTCAAATGGTACAATTCTATCCATGCAATACAATTGGTACCTTAGTTTAGGTGAAAAATTGGTTTATAAACCACAGTTATTTGCAGGTTATACTTTTACCGAAAAGAATGATCCTTATTTTGAACCTTCTCTTTCGAATATTTCCCGAAGAGTACCCGCCGTTCAACATATGTTCGGATTTGGAGGAATAGGAAGTAATAATTATGTGCCCGGGCATGTTTCTTTTACCGGTTTTAATTATTTAGAACGTATGGGGATGTTTGCCGGAAAGGTTACAACAGACTTTGAATATAATATTTACCCTAAAATATATGCTTCGCTAATGGCTGATGTGGGCTTTCTAGAGAACGATGTGTCAGATTTTAGTAATGTTAAAGTACTTGTGGGTTACGGTGCAAAATTAAGCTATAATAGTTTTATTGGTCCGGTTGATTTTATTTTGAGTAGTTCGAATATAGATACTTCAATCAATATGTTTGTAAATGTAGGATTCTGGTTTTAAGGTTTAAAGAACAACGGATGTTAGTGTGTAACATCCATTGCTTTCTTTTATAATTCAATTCCAACCGGACAATGGTCCGAGCCCATCACTTCATTCAGAATGTATGCTTTTTTAATTGTCGGTAGAAACGATTCACTTACCAGTAAATAATCAATTCTCCAGCCAACGTTTTTGCCACGTGCTCCGGCGCGGTAGCTCCACCACGAATATTTAGCTGCCTCTTCAGGATGAAAATGACGGAAAGTGTCAATTAAACCACCTTGAGTAAAGCGGTCCATGCCATCAATCTCTTCTTGCATAAAACCTGCCGATTTATTGTAGTTTGGTTTTGGTCGTGCTAAATCAATCGCTTTGTGTGCCACATTAAAATCGCCACAAACAATAACTGGTTTTGTTTTTTCCAGGTTCCTCAAATAGGAGAAAAAGGCTTCGTCCCAATTCTGACGATACTCCAAGCGTTTAAGTTCACTTCCCGAGTTGGGAACATACACGTCTATCACATAAAATTTATCGTATTCTAAGCATAAAACACGTCCTTCAGTGTCATGTTCGCTTATCCCAATATCGCGCGAAACCGAGATTGGTAAGGTTTTCGAAATAATTGCTGTTCCCGAGTAACCTTTCTTTTCGGCTGAGTTGGAATAAATATGATAACCCTCAAGTTGGGCTAGAGCTTCGGCAACCTGGTCGTCTTGTGCTTTGGTTTCTTGTAAGCAGAATATATCTGCGTCAATGGCTTTGAAATCTTCGAAAAAGTTCTTTTTAGCAATGGCACGAATTCCGTTTACGTTAAAGGAAATTATCTTCATTTTACTTGTGTTTATTTTTTTACAATAAAGGGGACTTCTAAAAATTCCTTT
>JAUVDE010000434.1 GCA_030595485.1 Draconibacterium sp. | reverse complement strand
AACTCAACTTAAACCAATTTACATGAAAAATCTATTCTCTTATTTTATTGCTGCAATTGTTTTATTTGCAGTTTCGTGTTCCCCAAAAACCGAGCAAAAATCCAAGAATCAGAAAGAACCAAATTTCGTTATTGTTTTTATCGACGACATGGGCTACGGTGATATTGGAACACAAGGTGCCACAGGCTGGACTACTCCAAACCTCGACAAAATGGCTGCCGAAGGAATGCGTTTTACCAATTTTTATTCGGCACAACCCGTTTGTAGTGCATCGCGCGCAGGTTTAATGACAGGCTGCTACCCAAACCGCATTGGTATTTCGGGAGCACTTTTCCCACGCGATGTAACCGGTTTAAATCAGCAGGAAACTACCATTGCCGAAATGCTAAAAGAGAAAGGTTATGCAACCGGTGCATTTGGGAAATGGCATTTGGGACATCACAAAGAGTTTTTACCACTTCAACATGGTTTCGATGAATATGTGGGTGTACCGTATTCAAACGACATGTGGCCATTAAGTAATACCGGACAGAAAGTTCCTGAAGGAAACAACCGACTTAAAAATCCGCCCTTACCTATTATGCAGGGAAACGAGATTTTAACTACAATAAACAGTTGGGAAGAACAAGATACACTTACAACGCTTTACACTGAAAAAGCTGTTGACTTTATCAATCGTAATGCAGACAAGCCATTTTTTGTTTATTTACCACACAGCATGGGGCATATTCCGCTGGGCGTTTCCGATAAATTTAGAGGGAAAAGCGAACAGGGTTTATACGGCGATGTTATGATGGAAATTGACTGGAGTGTTGGCCAGATTGAAAAAGCATTGGAAGCCAATGGAGTTTCGGAAAATACAGTTATTATTTTCACTACTGACAATGGACCGTGGCTAAACTTTGGTAACCACGCGGGTTCTTCGGGTGGTTTACGCGAAGGAAAAACAACCAGCTGGGAAGGCGGACAACGTGTTCCATTTATTGTAAAGTGGCCTGCCGGAATTCCCGCCGGAACAATTTGTAATAAGCTAGGCTGTGCCATCGATATACTTCCGAGTTTTGCTGAAATTGCTGATGCGTCGTTGCCTAAATTAAAAATTGATGGAACAAGTATTGTTGAACTTTGGAAAGGGAAAGCAGATGCTAATCCGCGCGAAACGATTTTGTTCTATTATGGGAAAAATAATTTGAATGGTGTGCGAAAAGGCAATTGGAAATTGGTGCTTCCACATACCTGGAGTTCGTATAATACTCAGCCCGGAATGGATGGGAATGGAGGAAGACGTATTAAAATGGATGTTGAAAGCCCTCAACTTTATAATATGATGCGCGACCCGGGCGAACAGTACAATGTTATTGAATACAACCCTGAGAAAGTAGCCGAATTAATGAAAGTTGTTGAAGCTGCCCGTGCCGAATTGGGTGATTTAAATGTTGGAATTGCAAAAGGTTCGGGTAACCGCGAAATTGGAAGGAAGTAAAGAAAGTTTTCAGTCACAGTCACAGTTTTCAGAAAAAGGAATCCATCTTATAGAAGAGATGGATTCCTTTTTTTGATGCAGTATTTAAAATGGCTTAATCGTCAATTTATACTTTTTCACTCCTGGACGCACGCGATATTTTTGCAATTGACGACTTGCTGTTCCACCAACTCCTGAGACCTCATAATCTACATTCAAAATTGTATTGGGTGCTTCATTTAACTGATAGGAATACATAGCCCGCGAAAGGTTGTCTGTTGTGTATTTATGAACGCTAAAATTCACCAAATCATCACCCTTTATTTCTAACCCCTTGCCTTCCTGGTTCCGAACTTTCAACCAGCGCACATCGCAGCGGTTGCCATAATCTTGCGGCATTATGTAAGGTACATACATCGAATCGGTAGTGGATGTGTAGTACCCCACTTTTGCCCCGGTTTTTCGGTCGGGATAATTTTCGAAAGGACCACGTCCGTAGTATTCAATTTTACTGAAATTTTTAGGCAGTTGAAATTGCAATCCCACTTTTTGAAGCATGTCTGGCATTGGACCATGTGGAATAATCTCCTGTTCCAACTCAATAGTTCCATTTGCCAGGAATGTCCATTTTTCCTTTCGTTCGAAAGCAGAGAATTTCCCCTTACTATTTTGTTGAATCGGATTTGAAGAGTTGGAGAATGCTTTTATTTCCACAGTTAATCTATCGTCTCGAATTTGCTTAATTTGAATGTCGTCCACCTGAACTTTCAAATCACGCATACCCAAAGTTCGTAGTTGATTATCGATACTCCGTCCTTGGCCATCCGTTTTGTTATTGCTGCTGTACATGTAACTTCCCCATGGATCAATATCATTTGCAAGAGGTGCGCGCCAAACATTAAAAGTGGGTCCGCCTTCCAAATATTCCGTTCCGTTGTATTTTAGCGAAACAAACTCACCTGTAAGTTTATCAATTGTATACTGAAAATCTGTACCACTAATTACCACTTGCGTTTCATTCTCTGAAGCTTTTACACCACCATTGTTTTGTGGCTCATCAACAAAATAATAATCGCTCGGCACCGAAAACTGTTCCCAGGCAACTTCATGTCCTTTTTCGGCCCAGCTCAAATCCTTTTGCAAAACAAACGAAACCAACAACATACATTCTGCTTTCGAGTCAATTCTTGGGCGGCGGTAATCAATTGTAACTTCACCCGATTCTCCCGCCGGAATATCACTCTCGAAAAAGCCGCGTTGAGTAGGTTCACCATCCACCAATATTTGCCACATTCCTCCCAATTCAATCAGGTTTTTAAAATGATGCCGATTGGTAACTTTCAGTAAACCTTTTTCAATGTCAATCACCTCTATTTTAAGCGGCTGCCCCGATTTTTTTATCTGATGAATTTCAGGCTGAATTTCACGGTCAGGCCAAACAATACCATAGGTTCTTCCGCCTAAACCAACAGCGTAAAAATCGCCTTCTTTTTTGTCTGTTTCAAAGTCGAGGTGTAAAACAAG
>JAUVDE010000306.1 GCA_030595485.1 Draconibacterium sp. | reverse complement strand
AATGAAACAGTTGAAACGATTTATTTTGGCGGTGGTACACCTTCGGTTTTAACAGTACCCGAACTAAACGATATTCTTCATTTTTTTCAACAAGAATTTAAGGTTTCGAATGACGCAGAAATTACTTTGGAAGCCAACCCTGATGATTTAACTTCGGAATATTTAACGGGAATAAAAGAAGCTGGTGTAAATCGTTTAAGCCTTGGAATTCAATCGTTTCAGAATAAACACCTAAAAAAAATGAATCGCCGGCATAACGCCGATGAAGCGGTAAAAGCCATTGAAAATGCAGCCGAATTAGGCTTCGATAATATAAGCATTGATTTAATTTATGGTTTACCTGATTTAACAGAAATCGAATGGCAGGACAGTTTAAGCCGTGCTTTTCAACTGCCGGTTCAGCATCTTTCAGCCTACCATTTAACTTACCACGAAGGAACGCCGTTTTACACCTGGCTAAAAAAGGGAACGCTAAAAGAACTAAAGGAAACCGACAGTGTTAAGCAGTTTAATATGCTGGTTGATTCAGCCGTAAAAAATGGTTACGAACACTACGAAATATCGAATTTTGCCAAAAACGAATTGTATTCGAGGCACAACACTTCGTATTGGATGGGCAAAAAATACCTGGGATTAGGTCCTTCAGCACATTCATTCGATGGAGTTTCGCGGCGTTGGAATGTTTCGCATGTTGAAAGTTATATTAAAGCTTTTGAAAACAATACTTCCTATTTCGATGATGAAATTTTGAGTGAAAAAGACAGGTTCAACGAGTACATTTTAACGCGTATTCGAACAAAGTGGGGTGTTTCTTTAGATTTTGTAAATCAGACTTTTGGAAGCGAAAAAGAAGAATATATAATAAATCAAATTCAAAAATATAAGACTGCCGGAACAGTTCTTCTAAAAAAGGGAATTGTAACGTTGTCAAGAGAAGGTCTTTTTATTTCCGACGAAATAATGGCAGACTTGATTATTATTTGATTGTTAACCAATTAGTTGAATTCAAATAATCAACTGATAAATATTGTTAAACCTACCGCGTGGATAGTTTATTTAATTATTTTAGCGGTTCTTTTTTAAAAACAGATTGCATGCAGGTTAAAATTGTAAATAAATCGAAAAATGAATTGCCGGCTTACAGCACTTTATTTTCTGCCGGAATGGATTTAAGGGCTAATCTTGACGAGTCGATAACTTTAAAGCCTTTGGAAAGAACTTTAGTTCCCACTGGATTGTTTATTGAATTGCCGCAGGGTTACGAAGCTCAAGTTCGCCCTCGCAGCGGTTTGGCATTAAAAAAGGGAATTACGGTTTTAAATACGCCGGGAACCATCGATGCCGATTATCGTGGTGAAATTGGAGTAATTTTAATCAATTTATCGGCAAAAGAATTTGTTATTGAAAATGGTGAGCGCATTTGCCAAATGATAGTTGCAGCCCACGAAACCGTGGAATGGAACTTGGTAGAAGTGCTTGATGAAACAGAAAGAGGAGCGGGTGGCTTTGGTCACACCGGTAAAAAATAAGATGAAGAAAATTATTAGTAGAGGTTTAGGAGTTGCGATTTTTGCTCTTGCAATTTCATCGTGTTCGGGACCTAAAAAGGTTACCGAGCAAGAAGTTGCCGAAGCAGCGGTTGTGCAGCCAAAAACCGAGCTGGTTGAGCAAAAACAAAAAGAGTTTGAATATATTTTTGTGGAAGCGCTCAAACAAAAAATGTTTGGAAATGCTCAAAAGGCTATTCAATTGTTATCGAGTTGTTTGGAAATAGATCCAAACTCGTCGGCTGCCATGTTCGAATTGGCAAATATTCATGCGGTAAATAACGATTTTACAAGTGCATCGCTTTTATTAGAAAAGGCAATTAGTTTGAATCCCGACAACAAGTGGTACAAACTTTTACTGGCACAAATTTACCAGCAAACCAAGAAATTTTCGGAGGCTGCTGATATTTATACTGGCCTGTTAAACGATGAGCCTGAAAATTTGGAATACATTTACATGAAAGCGGCACTATTGGCTAGCTCGCAACGCTACGACGAAGCCATTGATGCATACAACCAAATGGAAAAAGAAACCGGAATTAACGAACAAATTTCGGTGGCTAAACAGCAAATTTATGTACAGTCGGGTAATGTAGATAAAGCTTTTGACGAAATAAACAGGCTAATTGAAAATAACCCAAACGAAGCAAAATATTATGGTTTACTGGCTGATTTGTATCAAAGTCAGGGCGACAAAGAAAACGCTTTATTAAACTACCAAAAGATTAAGGAGATAGACCCCGATAACGGATTTGTACATTTTTCGTTGGCAAATTATTACCTCGAAAATAACGAATTGGAAAAGTCGTTTGAAGAAACTAAAAAAGGTTTTGCAAGTCCATCGGTTGATATTCAAACTAAATTGCAGTTGTACTACATGTTAACGGCAAATCCGGCACAATCGAAATTAACCGAAGAACAACAAAGTGAATTAATTGAAATTCTTTTGGTAAAACATCCGGGTGACGCCATGGTTCACACGGTTTATGCCGAGGTTTTAATCAAACAAAACAAGCTAAAAGAAGCACAGGTTGAATTACTTAAGTCGGTTGAAATTAATGCCAACGATTATGTAATTTGGGAACGAATAATGTTTATCGATAATGATTTACAAGACTGGGATGGACTTTACAATCATACACAAAAAGTAGTTGAGCTTTTTCCAAATCAACCACAAGGGTATTTCTTTAATGCACTGGCTTGTGTTCAGCTTGAAAAATTTGAAGAGGCCGTAAAAATTAGTGATGAAGGAT
Source organism: Draconibacterium sp. (assembly GCA_030595485.1). Classification (GTDB taxonomy): domain Bacteria; phylum Bacteroidota; class Bacteroidia; order Bacteroidales; family Prolixibacteraceae; genus Draconibacterium. Next base: position 1,788 of record JAUVDE010000306.1, on the reverse strand, counting down.
TAGATTTTGTGTTGGATAATCCACAATTAAAAGCCAACTTTTTAATGTTAAAAGGCGAGTCGGTTTACAAATCGGATAAAAAAGAAGAAGCGTTTAAGATTTTTGATAATGCGGTTGAAATTGACCCAAACAATCACTTAACCCTTAATAATTATGCTTATTACCTTTCGATTGACGGAACGAACCTTGATAAAGCCGAACGAATGAGTGGAAAGGTTGTGGAGCGTTTTCCGGACAACTCGACTTATTTAGATACACACGCTTGGGTTTTGTTTAAAAAGGGTGAATATACTTTGGCCAAATTTTACATGGAAACGGCCATTAAAAATGGGGGAGAGGAGAATTCAGTTTTGCTCGAGCATTTTGGCGATATTTTGTATAAAGCAGGTAAGGTTGAAGAGGCAGTTGAAAATTGGCAGAAAGCAAAAGAAATTGGCAGCGAATCGGAAACTCTGGAGCAGAAAATAAAGCAAAAAAAATATATTGAAGAGTAGAAGATGGCGAAGAGAAGTGTCCTAAAATTTCCGCTGATAATTGTTATTTTATCCTTGTGGCTGGCATCGTGTAAAAGTACCAGCGAGGTTGCTGTTGAGGTTAAAGCGCGCCCAATTGGTACTAGCAAACTGCTTAAAAAAGTGGAGGAAAGTGCTTTTGACTATGAGTATTTAACCATAAAAAGTATTCGATGCAATTTTACAAGTAGTAAGTCGAAAGCTGCTTTTAAAGTTAGCCTAAAGTCGAAACGCGACGAAAAAATATTGGTTGCTATTAAAAAGCTAAATATTCCGGTGGCGAGTATTCTATTTACTCCGGATAGTGTTAAGTACGTGAATTACATTGACCGTAATTATTTCATCGATGATTACTCGTATTTAAGTAGCTTTTTACATATTGACCTTGATTTCGCTACCATTCAATCTATAATTTCAAACAACGCATTTTCATACCGAAACGACCGTAAAGACAAAGATTTCCGCAGGTTTAAATCCTTTGTTTTAGACAATGAGTATGTGCTTCAATCGGAAAAGGAGCGAAAAATTTACAAGTTGGATGAAAAGGAGAAAGCAAACAAAATTGAACGCCGCTTTAAACGTTTAGACGACCAGGCACTTATTCTGCAGCGCATGTATTTTAATCCGGCTAATTTTGCACTCACCAAACTCGAAATGGATGATAAAACCAATCGAAGAAATATGAGTTTAGATTTTAGCGATTTTAAGGAAGTAGAAGAAATGGAATATCCCGGAGCCATGAATATGAATTTTATTTCGCCTGAAGAAAATATAAATATGAAAATAAGACTGAGTGGTTTTTCAACCAATAAATTCAGCTCGCTTAGCATAAAAATTCCTTCAAAATACGAACAGATACACGAAAACAAACGTTAGTACCAATATTAAAATTGGTATAATTCCGTTACATTAGCAAAAACATTTTTTGAATGAGATTATTCTTGGCATTCGGAATCTTTCTTCTTATTCAATCTGTTTGTTTTGCTCAGTCTATTTCCGATTTACAAAAGAAAAAACAAGATGCGGCAAAAGAGATTGAATATACTACCCGCCTGTTAAACGAAACTCAAAAAAGCGAAAATACTTCGCTGGGCAAACTTCGACTACTAAACAGTAAAATAAGCCACAGAAACACCATTCTTTCAAGTATTAGCAACGAAGTTAGAATTTATGAGGGTTTTGTTGCCGACAATACTTTGGCCATAGAAATGCTCGAAAACGACATTAAAGGGATGAAGACCGAATATGCTGAAATGATTAAGCTGGCCTATAAAAA
>JAUVDE010000157.1 GCA_030595485.1 Draconibacterium sp. | reverse complement strand
AACTCACCTGTAATTTGTGGTTCTCCCCAGTTATTGCCATCTCTACTTGTATAAAATTCAAATTCATAAATAATACCTACGCAGCCTCTTTTGCAAGGCAGGTAACTAAACCCGGAAATTAAAACTTCTTCTCCTAAAAATATGGAAATATAATGGTTTGAATCACTTTCCTTTGAAACCCATTTGGAATTAGGATTTCCGTCGAAGGCAGAGCTGGGCGGAGTGTCGTTACCACTATCGCTACTAACAGAATGAATTTCCCATTTGTTTTTAGCAACCCCAAATTCTTCGCTCACTGTTTCGCTTTTGTATTTACTGGTTTTATTGCTCGTATACGCCGAAACAATACCACCTTTAAGAAGAGCAAATGGCATCGAATATTTTTGAAAATCAGAATCATTAATTTTGAAGAATATATTGTGATTTTCTTCCGATCGTATTGAAACTGTGCCATCAATACTGTGTTCAATTTTAGGCTCTTTAATTAAAGGTGGTGCATTAAATATTCCAAGGTTTGAGAGTGTGAGGCAAGGTGCTTCTGTTTCCAATGTAAGTCTCGCTTTGTTTGTCTTTACATCGTCGAATTTAACCACTCGCTTATAACCAACTGTAGTTCCCGAAATTACTTCTTGCCAACCCGCTTTTGTCTCAATTTCAAATGTAAAAGAATGAATGCGTTGGCCTAGTTCAATTTGTTCCTGAAGCAACAAACGATTAAAAACTGTTTCATTTCCAAAGTCAATTTCAATGCTTGCTTTTTGTATCCCATCGTCAGTTGCCCAATAATTTTTATCAACTAAGTTGTCAGCTTTGTACTTTTTTGAATTTCCACGACTATTACTAGCTGTTAGTTTTGCGGTTGCAGCCAGATTTGTTTCAAAGGCAAGATCTACCTGCTTTTTAAAATTGATTAAGGCTAACGAGTCTGCTTTGCTAACTTTTCCTTCGGGATTAATGGCTAAACCCAAATTTAATGGTGAGCCGCGACCAATTGAAGTGTAATAAAGTTCCATTAAATTGGATACACTGCGTGGTTTGTAGCCGGTATGATAGTACCAGGCTTTTGGCCAAAGCATAGTTGTATTTACCTCAGCAGGAATCCATTGTTTGCCGCCTGTTTCTCCGGTACCCAGTTTTCTGTTATAATCAGGATCAGGATTCCCCGGTGATTTACCATCTGTTGAAATTGTGTTCCAATTTGTTTCACTGCCAATACCCGATTCGTTTCCTACCCATCGGCTTCCAGGGCCAACATCACTAAAAATTACTGCATTAGGTTGATGTTTTTTTACAATTTCAAATATCTTTTCGTAGCCGTAATAAGTTGTCCTGTCAATATTCCTTGCTTCATTTGCACCTCCATAATAACCGGTTCCACCATTCGCTCCATCAATCCAGAATTCGAAAACATCACCATACTCGGTTAACAGTTCTTCCAATTGATTGTAATAGTAGTCAACGTACTCAGGGTTGCCATAATCTGCATGATTCCTGTCCCAAGGCGATAAATACACTCCCAGTTTTAATCCGTACTTTTTACACGATTCCGATAAATCACCCAAAATATCTCCTTCTCCATTTTTCCATGGCGTTGCCTCCACCGAATAATCGGTGTATTTACTTGGCCACAAACAAAAACCGTCGTGGTGTTTGGCTACCAAAATTAATCCTTTCATACCTGCATTCATGGCAGTTTCTGCCCATTGGTCGGTATTTAAATCGGTAGGAGTAAATAATTTTGGATCAACGTTGCCGTATGCCCATTCCACTTCAGTGTAAGTATTTAATCCGTAGCATACTAAACTAAAATATTCCATTTCGTGCCATTGTAATTGAGACTGTGAAGGCACAATCCCAAATGATTTTGGCGGTTCAGTTTTGTTTGTACACGAAATAAAAAGTACAAAAAGTAGTGGTAACAGAGAAATTCTCGTATTAATATTCATTGGGCATAATTATTTTTGTTCTTGAATCATTTCCCCAACTTCGGTTAGGGTTTCAACATCAATATCTCTTATTCTTCCATCGTAATTCGGTCCAACATCAATTGAGAAAATATTACCAAACTTTACAGCTCCCACGTAGTCCTGATATAGTTTTTCTGCCGAATGGCAAAGCGTATCATGTTTTGGCAGGGAATAAAACCACATGGCACCTCCTTTATGGGGAGGTAAAATTGGATAAGTAAATTCAGCAGCCAGATATCCTTTGTAATTAGCCTCTGCATCTTTATTGTATTTTGTTGTACTTGCATCTCCAATGAGTCCCGGGTTTCCCATTTCCCTTAACGATAACCTACCGGCAGGTTCTCCATGGTTAAATCCAACAAAACTGTTGGGCTGAAACTGATGTACCCATTCAACGGTCTCTTTATGGTTTAAACCTCCATCACCAGCAGCATGATCCATCCACCAGAATTCTATAGGTCCGTAATTTGTCAGAAGTTCCTTTAATTGAGCTTTTTTTATTTCAGGATTTATGCCCATTCCCTGCCGATGCCCTTTCCCATCAACTGCTCCCGGCCAGTTCCAGTCACCTTCTGAGAAATAAAGTGCTAACTTGATCCCGTATTTATCACATGATTTCCGCAGTTTTGCAAGGACATCAATTCCCAATTCGCTGTTGGTTACTTTTTTGTCGGTAGTTTTTGTGTCCCACAAACAAAATCCGTCGTGGTGTTTCGAGAGGAACAGGATGTACCCCATGCCGGCATCTTTAGCGGTTTTACACCATTGATCGGTATCGCAGCCGGTAGCTTTAAAGTAGCTTGCATCTTTATCTAATGTTGGTGTCCATTCGCTCCCGTAAAAGGTACTAAACGACCAACAAATAAACATACCCCATTTCATGTCTTTAATTTGTTCAGCCCGAACATTGTCGTTAATTTTAATGGTGTAGTCAACGTTTTTTTTCTGACTGCAACTTGAAAAAGCAATAAGAATAATCAGTAGTAGTGATGTTAGTTTTTTCATTTTTTTAGGTTTAATGTGAGACAGGGCATGCCCTGTCTTTACTGTTTATATGTTTTTATACAGACAAGGCGTGCCTTGTCTCTTTTTGTAAGCTGCAATTGGATACTATCTCAAAACTTCTTCCATGCAAATTTTCTCCCAGTCCCAAAGGCGTTGTGGATCGTATTTTACAGTTGAAATATCTTTCATTATCGTTTCAACATGACAATTTCCTTCAGTTTGATCAAGGAACTCGCGGATTTCTTTTCGAGCTTGTGCTGGATCAAAATCCGACAAAGCAAATATAGCAGGACTTGGTTTACGACTCAAAACATAATCGCTACCTAGTTCTTTGATTGCTTTTTTTGTATCGTTCCATGGGCTACACGAAACTTTACGTAGATTAGGAATTTTCTTCAATAAATGTCCTTTCCCGGCAAGTGGTTCACAACAGCCATAATAAGTTAGTTTAAAACGCTCCATCCATTTCAGATCGTGTTCAATGGCAAATTCCCAGTGCATTTCTGGCGAAACATCAGAGAAAATCTGTGCATTGGAACAGCCCCACATGTTATGAGGTTTTACCCAGTCGGGAATAAAATTCTCACCCGGCATTACTTTGGTTTGTCCGTAACCGCCTGATCCTATTCTTGTATTATTACAATCAAGCGAAAGCAGGTTTTTAGCTTCAAATTGGTCGAGTTCAACCATCCAGGCTTGTACCATTTTTTCGTAGAAAGCATGTACCATATCTGGGCGCATTATTAAATCCATCATTGCTTCTTGCACACCCCACCAGCGAATTAGATAATCCCAGGGTGTAAACCAAATGTGCGTTTGTCCCTGTTTTTTTACAGGAATTATATCTCCAAAAATCTCGTTCATTGCCTGAAAACGCAATTCTGTGGCTTTTTCATTATGAGTGATTTTGGGCATCTTAATTTTCTCTAAATCATCAATGTCGTTAATTTGAATGTTAAAGTGCCGCGAAACCACATCGCTTGTATTATCTGTAATGGCTAGATCAACATCTTCAATCATTCCAAAATCGGTGCTATGAATTGAAAGCGGACAATCCAACCATGGATTTATAATCATATCGCCGGGCATGTGTCGCCACTGGTAGAGTGTTTTTCGCATTAAGTCTTCCTGCGATTTAGCCCAATTATTCTTGCAATGCACGGTCAACTCATCCTTGTAATTCATTTCGTGCCATGGAATTTCATTAATCCACACCATCGGCCTTTTCGATTCAAGGTCGTTTAGCTTTTGCCAAAGCACAGCTTTCTCTTTGTGAATCGGCAAGGCTGCTATTTCTGCCCATTCTTCGGCTAACTTTCTTAGTACATCAATTTCAAACTGCTCTAAACGAATTTCTTCAGCAATTTCGGGTGGCGTAATATGACTTGGATCGTGTAGCATTTATGATTTATTTTTTCAGTAAACGTTTAAAGTAGAAGCCGTAAAATGAGGTTAACAACAATGGAATTACCACAATAATCAGCGAAACACGCAGACTAAAGTTATCGGCTACAACGCCAAATAAAAGCGGTATAAAAAAGCCGCCCGATATTCCCATAATAAGAAAACTCGAGGCTTGATTGGTATATTTCCCGAGGTTGGTGGTTGCCAATGCAAAAATAGATGCAAACATGATGGATATAAAAAATCCGATAGCTGTGATGGCATAAATTCCTATCTGTCCTCCGAATATCATCGATGTTATAACCAGAAGCGCAGCAATTAGAGCAAATACTCCAAGGATGTTTGATGGTTTTATTTTGGTCATGGTCCAGGCTCCAAGCAAGCGTCCTGCCATTAATCCGTAAAAAATAATAGCAGAAAGTTTAACAGCTTGCGCATTATCAACTCCACCAATTTCTTTAAAATAAGGTGTCATCAGCTGGTACAAAATGGCTTCGGCGCCCATGTATACAAACATAATTATAAAACCAAAAACAAAGTGAGGATACCTAAAAGCACCCTTTTTGTCCAACTCGTCTTTATCTGTCGATTTTGTTTCTGTTGGATTATCGGGCATGTTTGCGTAACGTACCAATACGGCAAGAAATACAAATACTCCGGCAATAATGAGGTAGAATAATTTTATACCTCCAAATACATTATTTTCAAAAAGTTGCAGCATAAACCAGCCACCAAGTGGAGCTGTTAAAGCAGCACCGATTGCACCAACTCCCTGAGCAAAGTTTATTCGGGCTTCACGGTTTTTCGGGCTTCCTAAAATTCCTATATACGGATTACACACCGTTTGTAAAATGGTAACTCCGCTAAACAGGACAAATAATCCAATGAGGAAGATGGAGTAACTTTTTATAAAAGAAGCTGGCACAAAAATTAGCAACCCCAAGCCAGTAACAAAGGCACCAATTGAAATGGCCATTTTTGTTCCTAATTTGCTAATAATGATTTTTGAAGGATACGACATCAGGAAAAAGGCGAGAAATGAAAGTGAAGTTCCAAGCGAAACTTCGGTGTTCGAAAGATCAAAGTTCTCTTGAAAGTAGGTTGCCAATACATTAAATAAGTTCCAGATAAAACCCCACATAAAAAATAGCAGGTACACTAAAAAAATAGGAAAGGCAGATTTAGTTCCTTTTTGGTTCATTGTTTTGGTTTTTGTATAATCTAAATAATTTGCTTGAATAATTATTTAGAATGATTTTAATAAAAGGTTGATATTCAAATGTAAAGTTCATAATTTTTATTTCAAATGAATTGGACTATTTTTGGAAATGATTGGATGATTTAATGATTTCTGATGCTAAATATTAATAATACACTAATTGCCGGAGGACATTATCGTGGAGAGAAAACGTGGAATAAGGAAGCCACGAGTCTCGATAAATGTTTTAAACTCTACTACATTGAAAAGGGTGAAGCAATTCTGTGTGATGCTAAGCAAGAATATAAGTTGCAAGCAGGCGAGGTATATTTTATAAATGGGTTCCAGATAAAAAAGCAATTTTGCCGAGTTGTATTTGAAGTAAAATGGTTGCATTTTCTTAGCGACTCAATTTTTCTTCGTCAGGCGTTGCATAAATTTCCGCTCGTAACAAAACTACCGGCTTCCGAGTTAACAGATTTCGCTTCTACTTTCGCCTTCCTCGAATCGTTTTTTAACGATTATTCAATGCAAAACAAAACCATAAATAAAATGGTATTGGCACGTTATCTTCGTGTAGAATCGTTGTTGTCGATGGTGATTAGTCTTCTTGCTGAGAACTCAGATTTAGATACGTTTTATTTGTCGGGGCAGGGTAGCCGATTGTTTAGGGCCATTGAATACATGAATACCAATTACAAGAAAACGCTTACTTTAAAACAATTGGCGGCTTTGTCATTTATGTCGGAGAATTATTTTCACAGCCTGTTTAAAAAGGAATTTACTGTAACTCCGAATAATTATATTCTGCAATTACGCATGAACGAGGCTTTGAATTTGCTGTCGAATACCAACTTGTCGGTAAAAGAAGTAGCGCGCGAAACTGGCTATCCCGACCCAGCTTATTTCTCCAGAACTTTTTCTAAATATTTTAGTTTAAGTCCAAATAAATACCGGAGCCTTCATAGCACGCGGATTCCGTAATTTATAAGAGCATATTATAGATGTATAACAGATTCATTTTATTTGTGAGATTTAAAATATATATCTATTTTCGTGCACGCACACGGAGAATTGATTTTCCGCAGTAAAAATCAATCGGAACTAATTAATTATGGAGCTAGGCAAATACAGCTTTGGAGTAGGAGACCGCTTTAATCATGAAGGTCAGGCGCAACTTCGTGCTTTACAAAAGGCCAAGGCAAAAGGAATTGATGTAACACCAGTTTGGAACAAGTCAAACCGCGAACATCAGATTGTAAAATCAGAACCACAAGGTACACGAATAGAAGCAGATGAGGCAGTACAAACTTTGGGCTGGAAAGATGCTTATTGTGTTGATGCCGACCACATTAATCTTACCAACGTTGATAAGTTTATTGAGCATTGCGACTTTTTTACTTTAGATGTTGCCGTTTACATTGGAAATGAATCTTCAGCGGAAGATGTTGCTGCCTTTAAAAAATCGTGTGTAGTTTTGGGTAACGAGGTTCAAATTCCTGGAATTGCCGCGCCAATTGTAATCTCTGAAATTTTGTTGGATGAAGTGGCCGAAAAATATTTGGCTGCCGTAAAAGAAGCCGGTAAAATATATCAACACATTGTAGCAAGTAAAGGCAAAGAAAATTTTGTTACCGAGGTTTCAATGGACGAAGTAGATGCTCCGCAAACTCCAGTTGACATGTTCTTTATTCTAAAAATGATTACCAACAAAAAAATACCCGCACAAACCATTGCACCAAAATTTACAGGCCGTTTTAATAAAGGCGTAGATTATATTGGTGATGTGGCTCAGTTTACTAAAGAGTTTGAGCAAGATGTGTTGGTAATTGATTATGCTGTTAACGAATTTGGTCTTTCTGAAGATTTGAAATTAAGTGTGCATTCCGGTTCCGATAAGTTTACGATTTATCCGATAA
>JAUVDE010000429.1 GCA_030595485.1 Draconibacterium sp. | reverse complement strand
GGACTGTGCCTTACAGGTATAAACACAAATCTATGAAAAAATGGGCTTTGCCTGCTGTTAAGACCCGTTATTTTTTGAAATAATTCTTTTTTTGAAATTAAGATTATGAGCAAATTTTATAAGAAACTAAAAAGCTACACTAAAATAATTATTCAAGCTTCTGTATTTATTTTAACTGCCGTGGCACTTTATTTTATTTTACCCGGAGAGCCTAAGTTTAAATACGAGTATCAAAAAGGATTTCCCTGGCGACACGAAAATTTGGTGGCCCCGTTTGATTTTGCCATTCTGAAAACCAGTAATGAAATTGAAACGGAAAAAGCTGAGCAAATAAGTACCGTAATCCCCTACTTCGCCTACGATACAACTTTTATTTCAGCCAAAATTAAAGAGCTACAAATAGACCTCAACTTGAAGGAAGACTCCATTGCGAGCAACAAACAAGTGGCTTTTGATGTATTGAAAGAAAACCTTCGTGAATTATACAAAGCAGGTATTTTGCAGTTTTCAAACGATTCGTACAAAGAACTGGAAGGCAAATCGGAAATAAAAAAACGTGCTGGAACTTCGGTAACTAAAATTGAAATTGAAAAGCTTTATTCCGAAAAAACAGCCTATAACGTTCTAAATAATGTTAGGCAGAATTTACTTAAAAATAGTAGCGATGCAGAATGGTTAAATGCCTTAATGCTTGAAAAATACATTAGTGCCAACCTCGGTTTTGATGAAACAACAACCCAAAAAGAAATTGATGCCCTAACGCAAAATCTATCGGCCACTCGAGGCATGGTTAAACAAGGCGAACGAATTATTTTGGAAGGTGAAATTGTGGATAACGACAAATTCCAGATTTTGGAGTCGCTAAAAGCAAGCTACGAACAAGAACGAGGACAAGGCGTAAGCCGATACATGGTTTCCATAGGAAAATCATTTCTGATTATTATTTTACTCGGATTAATTTTTGCCTTCTTGTTTATCTACCGACGCGACATAATTAGTCAGCTAAATAAACTTAGCTTTTTATTTCTGATTATGGTAGTGATGGTATTACTTGCCAGCTTTATCGACTCCTTCCCTAACCTGAATATATACATGGTTCCCTTGGCTATTTTCCCCATCGTAATTCGTACTTTTTTCGATTCGCGAACGGCCATATTTATGCTGGTTATTACCACCCTGCTTATTGGTTTTTACGCCCCAAATAATTATGAATTTATTATTCTACAGGTTTCGGCAGGCATTGTAGCAGTTTTTAGCCTGAATAAAATGCACCGTCGGGTTCACTTGGTTTTAGCGTCACTTTGGGTTTTTATAACCTACTCACTTGTTTTTTTAGCACTACATTTAATTCACGAAGGCACTCTAAGCTCCTTTAATTTCACCATAATTCAGTGGTTTGCCATTAGCAGTACACTTATTCTATTGGTTTATCCATTGGTTTACATTTTTGAAAAACTCTTTGGCTTTATTTCCGATGTTACGCTCATTGAAATTTCGGACAGTAACCAGCCACTTTTGCGTAAGTTGGCTGAACAAGCTCCGGGTACTTTCCAACACTCCATGCAAATTGCAAACCTTGCCGAAGAAGTTATTCTTAGAATTGGTGGAAATCCGTTTTTAGTACGTGCAGGAGCTTTGTACCATGATATTGGCAAAATTGGCCGACCTAATTTCTTTATCGAAAACCAAGCGGCTGGAATGAATCCTCACGACAGGCTCGAGCATTTAAAAAGTGCTGAAGTAATTATCGAGCATGTTCACAATGGCGTAAAAATGGCGCAAAAGCACAATCTGCCTGAGCCTATTATTGAGTTTATAGCTACACATCACGGAACCACAAAAGCCAACTATTTCTTTTTAAAACACCAGCAGGAAAATCCTGATGAATTAATTGACGAAAAAGCATTTATTTACCCGGGACCTTTGCCACGTTCGAAAGAAGCTGCTGTAGTAATGCTGGTTGATGGAATTGAGGCTGCATCGCGCAGTATGAAGGAAAAAACACATGACAACCTGAAAGGGTTAATTGGCAAAATGATTGACACAAAAATTGCTGATCGCCAATTGGATGATTCAGACCTAACCTTTAGAGATATAGACACCATTAAAGCAACTTTACTTGAAAAACTAATTAACATCTATCACATTCGGATTGAATATCCAGACGAAAAGAAGAAATAAAAAATATTTTTTTTGTACAATTGTAAGAATTGTGCGCATTTTGCGTTAAAAATAAGTACGAAACCCAATAGTCTTTTACCTAAATTTTTTAGATGAAACATTATTTAAAACTATATAACAACAATTATTTCGCTATGAAAGATTTAAAAAGATTATCACTTCTGCTACTAATAGTACTGGGTATCTTTATCGGATGTAGCAAGGATGACGTACCAGAGAATGAAGCACCTGCCCTTACCCAAAAGGTAAATTTGTTTATGAAAGATGCCATGGAGAATTTTTATTTATGGAATTATAAACTCCCAAATATTGATTATCGCAGCGAAAGTAATTCTCTAGAGTATTTTGACAAATTATTATACAAAGACGACAAATGGTCCATAGCCACTGATGATGTTGAAGGTCTGTCGAATAGCATTGAAGGGATAGAAACATCGTATGGCTGGTCGTTGGTATTTGGCAAGTTTACTGATTCTGAAGACCGATTTGCGCTTGTTGAATTTGTATATCCTTTCACCCCTGCTTCGGAAGCGGGTATAAGTAGAGGCGATTTTATTGTTTTGATAAACGGCAATCCAATAACTGTCGATAACTACAAGGAATTGTATGACAGCCAAAGTGCTCAGTTCAGCATGGCTACAATCGGCGAGGATGGTGATTTACATCTTTCGGGTAATGTTGATTTGGTTGCTCGTGAATTAGCGCTAAATCCGGTGGCAAAAACCAGTGTTGTTGAACACGATGGACACAAAATAGGCTATATGTTATATAACCAGTTTATTGACAGTTACAACTTTGCAATTGATACTGCGCTGGAGAATATGATAAGCAATAATATTACAGACTTAGTTATCGATTTAAGGTATAATCCTGGTGGACACA